>SBBD01000189.1 GCA_005239845.1 archaeon
AAAGAGGCTTCCTCGACTTTCCCATTCTCGATTTTCAGAAAAATCTCCACCACGTCGCCGCATAACGGATTGGCTTCCCGGTGTTTTACGTCCGCATCCTCCAGCGCGTGCTTGTTGCGGGGG
The DNA here is from genome assembly GCA_005239845.1 of archaeon. GTDB lineage: Archaea > Micrarchaeota > Micrarchaeia > Norongarragalinales > SBBD01 > SBBD01. The sequence goes on from SBBD01000189.1 coordinate 124, forward strand.
TTCTTGTAGTGGTCCAGAATGTTTTCGCGGTACAGGTTCATGCCATCATCCTGCGCGCTTCCTTCAATCCTTCCACGAGGGCGTCCACGTCTTCCTTCAGCGTGTAAACGTAAAAGCTGGCCCGTGCCGTCGCGGAAACCCCCAGCCTCTGAAGCAACGGTTGCGCGCAATGGTGTCCTGCGCGAACCGCAATTCCCCTCTCGTTCAAAATGCTCGCCAAATCGTGCGGGTGCACGCCTTCCACATTAAACGCCACCACGCCCGACTTCTTTTCCGCGTCCTTCGGGCCATAAATGGCTAGGCTACCCATTCCCTCCATTTCTTCCAATACATACTTTGTAATTTGTTTTTCATGCTCCCTCACGTTGCCTATTCCCAGCTTGTTCAAATAGTCCACTGCCGCACCCATGCCGACGGCGTCCGCGACACTAGGGGTTCCTGCCTCGAACTTGTACGGCAAATCATTCCACGTGCTTTTCTCGATGAACACTTCCCGGATCATGTCTCCCCCTCCCAAAAAAGGAGGCATTTCTTCCAAAAGCTGTTGGCGGCCATACAGTACCCCTATTCCGTGCGGCCCCAACATTTTGTGCCCGGAAACCGCGAGAAAGTCGCAGTCAAGCGATTTCACGTCCACCGCCATGTGGGGAGCAGCTTGAGCCGCATCAACCACTATTTTTGCTCCAACCTCGTGCGCTTTTTTTGCCAGTTCTTTCACGGGATTGATGGTTCCTAACACGTTCGAGCACAACGTCACGGCAACCATTTTCGGCTGCAACTCCTCCAGTTTTTTATCGAAATCCCCCAAATCCAAAAATCCGTCTTTGGTTATCTCAACGGCCTCCAGTTTCGCTTGCTTCCTTTCCGCCAGGAGCTGCCAGGGCACGATGTTGCTGTGATGCTCCATGTGCGTAATCAGGATGGTGTCGCCGCTTTCGATGTTGGCGTCCCCGAAGGTTCGTGCCACCAAATTAAGCGACTCGGTTGCATTTCTTGTGAATACCGTTTCCGAGGGTTGCGCATGAAAAAATTCCGCTATTTTCCTCCGGCTTTCCTCGTAGCGCCGCGTGGCCTCCTCGCTCAAGTCGTAGATGCCGCGGTGCACGTTCGCGTTGCATTCCTCGTAAAAGGAAGAGACGGCATCGATCACGGACTGGGGCTTCTGCGAGGTGGCCGCGGAGTCAAGATAGACGAGCCTCTTTTCCTTGCTGGCGTTTCGGAAAACCGGAAAGTCTTCTTTCACTTTTTTTGCGTCGAACATAATCCTCACTTCCGTCACTGCTCCTTATTAATTTTGCCTACTTCGTGCAGCTCTTCCTCCTTATGAATGGTATTCGGTTTTCCTTCGCAGGGGTTTTCACCTGTATTTGTAGTGCCGTTCGAACAGCGTTTCCTGGGGCGCCATTTCCTCTTTTTGCGCTGCCACAATGGCTTCCTCGAGCTTTTCGACGGGTTGTCCCTGCAGCTTGAGTTCCACGAGCCCGCGGACAGTTGCTTGCACGCTGGCCAGCGGAATCTGCCGGAGGAGCGGGTTCAGGAACCCCTGCACCATCAACGTCTTCGCCTGCGGCTCGCTAAAACCGCGGCTCATCAAGTAGAAGATTTGGTCCTCGTTCAGTTGCGCCACGGAGGCCGAGTGCGTGGCTTTAACCTCGTTATTCTCGATTTTGAGGGCGGGAATCGCGTCCGCGGAAGCGTCCGGGCTCAACAGCACCGCGTGCCCTGCCAAATAAGCTAGCGTGTTCTTCGCCTGCTCGGAAATGTCGATGATTCCCTTGAATACGCCCTTGGCCTTGTCCTTGAACACGCTTTTCGAGGACACTTTGCCTTGCGTGTTCTCCGCCCGGTGGAACAAGTTCGAGGTTACGTTGAACCGCTGCCTTCCTGCCCCGAAAGCGACTTCCACGTCCTGCGCCTGCGCCCCTTCCCCTTGCAGAAACGTGTCAGTCCGGCTGATGTTGAGCAATCCTCCGAAGTGTCCTGCCGTCCAATTCCCCTTCGCGTCCTTTCCCAGCCTTCCCAGCTTGTTGGAAAGCACGACGGTGTGCTCGTCAAGGCTTTGCAGGGTGGCGTGGTGCGCTTTTCCTCCTTCCCCCACCACGACGCGCGTCACGTTGCTGTACAGCGCCTGTTTTTCCGCTACAGAATAGGCTTCCTCGACTACCGACACCTGGCTGTTTTTTCCCACAAACACCCCGTTCTGCTGCGCGTGCGTTTTTCCAGCTTCCGAAAAAAGGTTCACGATGCGGATGGGCTGTTCCACGTGCACGTTGTCGGGAACCTGCAGCACGTACCCGGAGTCAAAGCAGGCCTCATTCAGCGAAACAAACTTGTTGGGTTCTTCCCCGCTTTTCCCAGCCATCCTACTTTCCAACAGCTTCTCATGCTTTTCAAGAGCGGTTTTCCAATCCAGCAAAAGCACGCCTTGTTCTGCCGCTCCGTTCAACTGCAAGCGAAGCGTGCGGCCGTTGTGTTGAACCAAGTTCGCTTCCTGTTTCTCCAAGAACCGAAAGATGCTTGGCAGCGTTTTGAACTGAGCTTCCTCGAAAGAGAAGGATTCCCACTCGGCCCCCTGCACGTCCACGTATTTTCGGAATATTTCCGATGTCTCTAAGGGGAGTTTTTGGAATGATTTTAGGGCAGACAACCGGCGTTCGAGCAGCCAGTCGGGCTCTTCATTCCTTTTGGAAATGCCTCTTACCGTTTTTTCATCTAGAGGAAGCGGCATTTGTTCCGCATTCATGTTAGCCCACCGAGCCCTGCATTTCCAAATGAATCAGGCGGTTGAACTCGACGGCGTATTCCATGGGCAGTTCCTTGCTGAAAATCTCGAGGAAGCCGTTCACGATGAGGCTCAGGGCCTGCTGTTCGTTCAAGCCGCGGCTCATCAAATAAAAGACGAGGTCTTCTCCGACTTTGCCCACGCTGGCCTCGTGCGTAACGGTTGCGGACTCTTCGCGGATGTGGTTGTAAGGAAACGTGTCCGTTTTGGAAAGCTCGTCCAGCAGCAATGCGTCACATCGGACCGTGCTCTTCGCATTCGTGGCCCCTTTCGCGATGTGCAGCAATCCTCTATAGGTTGTCCTTCCGCCGTCCTTGCTTACCGATTTAGAGATGATTTTTGAAGTGGTATCGGGGGCCATGTGCAGCGCTTTGCCTCCAGCGTCCTGGTGTTGTCCCTTGCCCGCATAGGCAACCGAAAGGATGTCCGCCTTCGCGTTTTTTCCCCACAAGTACACGCTGGGATACTTCATAGTGATGGAGCTGCCCAAATTCGCGTCCAGCCATTCCACGACGGAATCCGCGTAAGCGTATGCGCGTTTCGTCACCAAATTGTAGACGTTGTTCGACCAGTTTTGGAGTGTGGTGTAGCGCACGCGAGCACCTGGCAATGCAACGATTTCCACGACAGCGGCGTGCAAGGCGTGCTTGTTGTCCTGGTACATGGGGGCGGTGCACCCCTCGATGTAGTGCAACTTGCTTCCCTCGTCCGCGATGATCAACGTCCGCTCGAATTGCCCTACGCGCTCCCGGTTGATCCTGAAATAGGCCTGCAAGGGCAATTCGACCTCCACGTTCTTCGGTATATAAATGAAACTTCCTCCGCTGAAGACGGCGCTGTTCAAGGCCGCAAACTTGTTGTCGTGCAAGGGGACGACTTTGGCAAACCATTCCCTGAACTTCTCATGCGCCTTCTTCATGGCGTCCGGGTTCAAGTGCATGTCTTGCACGCGCTTTTCCGTGGGGTTCAATCCCGTGTCGGGATCCACGAAAATGACGCCTTGCTTCTGCAGGTTTTCCTGCACGTTGTGATACACGTTCTCGCTGTCGAACTGGGCGCCCACTCCCGCCAAAAACTTGCGTTCGGCTTCCGGGATGCCGAGCTTTTCAAACGTGTTCTTGATGGCTGCCGGCACGTCCTCCCAGCGGTTTGCCTGCGCGTCCGTGGAGGTGGAATAATAGACGATGTCGTTAAAGTCAATGGGGCTCAAGTCCGCTCCCCACACCGGCAGCGCCCTCCCTTCAAAATGCTCTAAGGCCTTCAGCCTGAACTCCTGCAGCCACGCGGGCTCCCCCTTGATTTTAGATATCTGTTTGACCACGTGCTCCGAGAGGCCGTACTCCGTTTCAAACGTGGACTTCGTGCGCGTGCTGAAGCCGTACTTCTTGCGATAGCTTTCCCTTAAGTCCAAGATCGGCATTTCCATGCTCGCTTACCCTAGTTACCCTTTTGTGAACGCTTCGTAGCCTTTTTCTTCCAGTTCTTCCGCCAGCGCATGCCCTCCGGTTTTCACGATCCTTCCGTGGGCCATGACGTGCACGTGGTCGGGGTTCACGTATTTCAAGATGCGTTGGTAGTGCGTAATTATCAGCAGCCCACTGTTCGCCGTTTTTGCAGAGACTTGAATGGCCTGCGAAACCGTCTTCAGCGCGTCAATGTCCAGCCCCGAATCCGTCTCGTCCAGCACGGCAATCTTGGGTTGCAGCAGCGCCATCTGCAGGATTTCGCTCCTTTTCTTTTCCCCTCCAGAAAACCCTTCGTTCAAATATCTCTCGATAAAAGCATCCTCCATCTTGAGGAGCCTCATCTTTTCCTTCACGTCAGACAAAAAGTCTTTGACCGACATTTTCTTTCCGTTTTCGTGAACGGCGCCATACGCATTCTTCAGAAAGCTCGCAAACGACACTCCCGAAATTTCTTGTGGGTACTGGAACGCCAAAAACAATCCCCGTTTGGCCCGTTCATGAGGCGGCATCCCGACCAGGCTTTCCCCATCCAAGCGGATGTCCCCTTTGTCCAGCGTGTATTTGGGGTGGCCCATGATGACGTAGCTGAGCGTGCTCTTGCCCGAGCCGTTCGGGCCCATGATCGCATGGACCTCCCCCTGCTTTACCGTAAGGCTGACGCCCTTCAGGATCTGCGTTCCGCCGACGCTGGCGTACACGTCGTCAATTTCAAGTTGGCTCATTTTCGCCGCCTTTTTCTCCTCCTCTTGCCTTTCTCTTTCCACAAGGTAGGATTTTCATACTACTATACTTTCTGTACCGAAGACTATATTAATAGGTTTCGGTTTTTTAATTCCGGTGTTGGACGTGCACGAATGCCCCATAGTGCTCCATTTCTCTGTACTGGAAAAGCGGTGGAGCGTCCGCCTCATCCGCCTCCTGTACCGCAAGCCCCGCAAGTTCAACGAGCTCAAGCGCGCCTTGAAAGGGATTACGCAGAGCATGCTGACCTCCCGGCTGCGAGAATTCCAGAAGAAGGGCCTGGTTTTCCGTTCCGTTACCAGCCGGCATCCCCTTTCGGTCTCCTATTCCTTGGCGTCCTCCGCGCGCACGCTGTTCGCGTGCTGGTTGGACTAAGTGATTTCCCATGGCGGAATGCTTGTTTTGCAACATCGCGGCGGGGAAAGTGGCTTCCATGAAGGTGTACGAGGACAACCAATTTGTCGCCTTCTTTGACTTGTACCCTGCAAACAAAGGGCATGTGCTGGTGGCACCCAAGCGGCACGCGGAGACGCTCATGGACTTGACGGAAGAGGAAATGGCTGGCATCGCCCTGCTGTCGCAACGCGTCGCAGGGGCGTTGAAGAAAGCATTGAACTGTGACGGGACAAACCTTTTGCAAAACAATGGGGAAGCCGCAGGCCAATTGATTTTCCACGCGCACTTCCACGTGATTCCGCGCTTCAAGGACGACGGCCTGCAACTGAAATGGCCCCGCAACCTCTACAGCGAAGGGGAAATGGAGCAATACAAAAACAAGATCGCTCCCCTCGTATAATATCTACAAAATGGTTTTTTCTCCCCGCTCCCTTTCGTAACCATCTGAAAATAGTCTTCCTTATCATCCGAAAATGGCCCTTCCTAACCTTACGTACGTGGCGCCTTCCTCCACCGCCACCTCGAAGTCCTGCGTCATGCCCATGGACAATTCGGGAAGGCGGACGTTAGCCTCCATTTCCAGTACATCCCTCAACTCCCGCAGCTTCCTAAAGACCGGCCTCGCCTCTTCTGGGTTTTTTACAATGGGCGCCATGGTCATCAGCCCCTGCAAATCCAAAAAAGGCATTTGAGAAACGTGTCCCACCGCACTCCGGGCTTCCCCTACGCTAAAGCCGTGCTTGCTCGCCTCGTTCGATATATTCACTTGAAGGAGCACCTTCAGGCGCTTTTCCTGGTCTTCCGCCTGGCGGTTAAGCAGTTTCGCGAGATCCACGCTGTCCACAGAATGAATCATATCAAACATTTGCACGGCCTTGCGCACCTTGTTCTTCTGCAGAGAGCCCACCATGTGCAAGACAGCTCCCGCGGGAAGCAAGGGCCATTTTTCCTCGGCTTCCTTAAGGCGGTTCTCGCCAAACATGCGCAAGCCGCAATTGTAAGCCTCCAATAATTCGTCGAACGAGCATCCCTTGCTTACCGCCACTATTTTCACTTCCCCGAAATCCCTGCCGGATTTCCTGCACGCCGCCGCCATGCGCTTTTCCACGTCCATGAGGCGCTGGTCAATCGTGCGGTCATCCATTTTTTTGCGGGGGCGCTTTGCTTCCCAAACTTCTCCTTCCCCCTCTTCGGGCGCTGATTCTGCTGACGCTTTGTCTTTCAGAGTTTCTGGTTCCACTGGCTCCTTCGAAGGCTCTTGTTCCATAGGCAGACGTTTGTTTCCAGCGCTTTAAAAAACGTTTTACAAACCGAAGGCGGCAGCAGCATCATCAATCGTGCGGACTTCCTTGACTTCCAAGCCCCACGTCTCATTCGCATACTGCTTCAAGTCGAGCGTTTTGGGAACGTATTCTGTCCGGCGGATCACGAAATTTCCGCGCTTCTGTTCCGTGACGCGCTGTTCATAGTACTGCAATTGGCTTTCCCCCGCAGGCACAAGAAATGTTTTCACTCCCTCCTTTGCCGCCGCCTCCGCTTTCTGCAAGACGCCGCCCACCGGCCCGATCCTCCCATTCGCTTCAATAGTGCCCGTGATGGCCACATCGTTGCCCAGCATTTTCCCCTTCATGGCCGCAATCAAGGCGATGGTCATGGCCGCGCCCGCGGAAGGCCCTCCCACCAGCAGCGTGTCCGCGCTGAATGTGATGATGACGTCCCGGTCCTTGAGCGACGTTTGCGCGTATCCTTGCGAGATGTTGACCGCGGTTTCAGCGGAATACTGCGTGTCCGGTTCAACGAAAGGGTTCGTGTTGATGAGCACACGCTCCTTTCCCGGCCGGATTTCCACGTCCACGTACGTGAACACGCCTTCGTTGTTGTCACTTCTCACCGCGAGCACGGGAATGCGGGAGGCGGCAACCCCCTCCAACGCCAGCGTAGGTTTAGGTGGCTCTGTTGAAGCAACGGTCGAAACAAGGAACGTGGAATAGAAGAGCATGCCTCCCAATGCCCCCACAAAGAAAATGAGCGCGTAGAACGGAAGTTTCTCCGCTAACGTCTTTTCTTCCCTTTTTCTGTAAGGCATATGGCACCCTTTGAATACCTGGAATAAAAGGATTGGCTTTACCTTAAGCAAGAAGCTAAGCCACGCTGGCCAGTTCAACTTACTTTTCGTATACGGCGTCTCTTTTGCCTACTCTCATGAGCTCGACTTTGTTTCCAACGACCTTATAGAGGATGCGGTAAACGT
>SBBD01000056.1 GCA_005239845.1 archaeon
ATCACTCGGACATCAGAGAAAATGTAGTGTTTCGTTTAACCCTGCAGCTCTATGACAACGAAAATCTGAACCTAGAAATAGCAAATTGGCAGATGACCTCATTTTATAGTGCAAACCCCGTTGAACATATCTACCCTCGCATCGATGGAACAACAATTTACAACTCTGGTGAGAATAGCCCGTACTATGCTCGACTCACGCTTTTCGATGCCAACGACAATGTCCTAGATTTATACGATTACTATGTTGAAGATCCAGCATACACTTATGATAACTTTGAAATGCCGGCTGGACAAATTTTGGCCGGCATAACGGACGCAACGTTTGATCTCGATAACAACGGCCTTTATGACATTTTGAGGTTGAACGTGCCGGTTCAAGTGGCCGCCTCGGGATTCTACCGCCTGAACGGCAGTCTCCTCGACAATGAAAATAACGAGAACAATTTTGAAATAGCTTTCGAAGAATTCCTGGGCGACTTGAACCCGGGGACAACTAATATTGACCTCGATTTCGACGGGCGCGAAATTAACAAATCCGGAGAGAACAGCCCATATGCGGTCGTTCTCTCGCTTTTGGATGGAAATTCCAACATGCTTAATTCCAGACAATATTTCATTGAAACGCCTGTAAACTACGACAACTTCGAAGTTATGCCCGCCCAACTGATCCCAACGATTACCGATGAAGCCCTGGACAACGACTCTGACGGCTACAGTGACTACCTGAAAGTTACCGTGCCACTCCAGGTAAGCGTGGCTGGCCAATATACCGTGGAGGCCGAGATATTGACTGATAATTTCGAGGCTTGGGCAACGAGATCGAACCTCGGGTGGGCATCCTTCTCCGGCAACTTGACTGAAAATGATAACTCGGTAACTCTCTACTTTGACGGGCGCAAACTGTACAGTCTTACGGACAATCGAACGTACGTTGTTGAAACAAGACTGAAGGATGAGAACAACAGCACTCTCGACGATAACTGGTACTACACACAGTTCTATAATTATGATAATTTCGAGGTGCCACCCGTAATGATTTCAAAGGATTTCCACCACACTTACGAAAACCAAGACATCGACAACGACGGCCTTTATGATTACTTGATCGTTCACGCCAATTTCAATGTCGTTACTGCCGGAAGCTACCAAATCAATGCAAACTTGTTATCCGGTCCGATGCCGCCGCCAATCGCGAATGCCTATGCAATTGGGGTCTTTACGTCGCCAGGTACACAATCTATAGACCTGATTTTCACAGGGTCACAGATAAACCAGTCAGGAAAAAACGGCCCGTATACTCTTGAACTTCATGTCAACGATCCAATGACGCAGTGGAACGACGACAACAACAACGCCGGCCAGATATCTGGATACTCGTTCTACAATTTCGAAAGCGCGCAGATCAGGTTCGCGCAAACATACTCCGAAGAACTACTTGACTCCGATAGCGATGGCAAATACGATTACCTGGTTGTTAATGTTGATCTCGAGTCGCTACAAGGCGGCGATTATATCTTGGAAGGAAATCTCCACGACAACAACATGAACTGGATAACCCGCGCGGAGAACAAGCAAACTTTTGGAGTCGAAAACAAGGCTGTCGCGCTCTCCTTCAGCGGCTCGGACATTCGAAACTCCCAAGATAATGCACCATATAGGATAAACATCTCGCTCAAGACAAGCAACTGGCAGATGATAAGCGAGAACTTGTACTTGACGGAGAACCAGAGCTACACCTATGATATTTTCACGCAGCCTGCCGCGGAGTTCAAGGCTGGCGAGCACACGGACGAAAACGAAAATGTGGGCGGCGACGACTTCTACGATGCACTTATAGTGAACGCAAAACTGAGCATCAAGACCCCTGGAAAGTACTTCATCAATGCCGATTTGATGAACGGGGGCGGCATCAAATTCATTTCCCACGCATGGGTGGAAAATATGTATGAAAGCGTCGGTGATTACAATGTTCGGTTGAAGTTCAGTGGCTCCGATATTTTCAAGTCACTTGAAAATGCGCCGTATGTAGTTCGATTGTGGCTCTGGGGAGACCTAGGCGGAGGATCATTTGTCCAAGGAAATGGCGAACACAACGTCACGGCATCTTACACGTATCTGAACTTTGAGCGCCCGAACGCGACAATCCAAAACAGCGGCCATAACGATTATGCTGAAGACCTAGGGTCGGACAACGACAATGACTACCTCGTAGTAGAAGTTAACTTGAGCGTCAGTTCCGATGGCACATATTTGTTGGGCGGCGGCCTGAACGACGACGACTGGAGATTCCTAGGGTGGTCAGAAAACAGGGTTACGCTTTCGGCAGGCACCAATATCGTCGCCCTTAGGTTCGACGGGTACCAGATCCGGGCCACCGGAAGCGCGCCAACAAGAGCTCACTTTAATCTCATGGACGAAAACTGGAAACAGCTTGGCTGGGCCGATTACGTGCTTCAGACAGTATACGATCCCTCAACATTCTCTCAACCGCCAATCGCTTTCGCCGACAACAACTCGTACCATGGTGACGACACCGACGTCAACGGCTATTTCGACTTTTTGACCGTTGACGTGGAGCTGAATGTTTCGACTGCAGGCAGATATCAGATATTCGCGGACTTGTTCAAGGAGGATTCAGGACAACCGTGGATGCGCCAGTGGCTTGGTTGGGCTGAATTAAAAAGCACTTTAGGAACTGGCTCACAAACAGTCTCGCTGAGTTTCAACGGCTCACAGATATATACCATGCAAGAGAACGGCCCATACACCGTTGAGGTTCATCTTCAGGGTGAGGGCTGGCAGTGGTACGGAGACAACAGGATAAGCAACATAAACTTGAATTACGACAATTTCCAGCGCCCCTCGATTGAATTCGCTCCACCGCACACCTCATACGCCTTGGATAACGACAACAACGGCCTGTACGACTACATCATTGAAAACGTAAAGGTCAACGTCAACACCGCAGGGTCGTACAAGATAGGCGGCGTGATCGGCAAGACAGACACGTCACAACCAGGACCTCCAAAAGCGCTATCATTCACAATGACGGAGGTTAATTTAAACGCCGGCGGCGACCAAACCATCCAGCTGGTTTTCGACACGGCACGCATTTACACATCTGCGGAGAACGGGCCTTATTTCATCGGGATGGCCCTTCTAGATGAAAACTTTGAGCCCCTGTTAATGAGTATGGATACGACTGCTGCATATACTTTCAACCAGTTCGAGCAACCTGTTGCCCAGTTCTATTCCACGACCACAGACTATGGGATTGATGAGAACACAGATGACGCCGACAACGACTACGACTATCTGGGAATTAAAGTGAATCTGCAGATGACGGAAGCCGGAACTTACACGGTGGCCGCACAAATCTGGTACGAGAACCTTTCTGGAGGCAAGAGACTGCCAATCGACTGGAGAGAGAACATTGTGACTTTTGGCGCTGGCGACAACGAAGTTGAGCTGCGCTTCGACGGTTACGGCATTGTCAAGAGTCAGGTCGAGGGCAAACTTTACGCGGAAATCGTGCTGTTCGATGAAAACGAAAAGATACTAGATATGACGACGCCGCCATATGAAACCAACTCCTACTCTTATGAACAATTCAAACCAACAAAGAGCGCCAATTACAACCTGGTAAGCGGCTTGCCCATCGCATCTGTTAGTTCCGGGCAATCGACGTCGGTTGACATCGAAGACAACGACATAACAACCCTGTCGAAAGTCGATCTAACGGCCGGGGAAAACCTCAGCGGAGCCACATTGGGTGTCACCGAGCATGAACAGCCACCGCCAGGATCAAGCGCGCCGAGCGGGACATCTTTAGGCTACATGGACATCTCGGTGAACGGGTCGGAAAATATCAGGAGCGGCACGATTCACTTCAAGATCGCAAAGTCAACAATATCCGACAACAACCTGGACAACGAGAACATCAAGCTCCTCCACTTTAACGAGAACACGAAGTTGTGGGAGACGCTTGATACTGTTCTGGAGAATGAAGACGAAAACTATCTGTACTACGCGGCGCAAACTTCCAGCTTCTCTTGGTTCGGGATATCCGCCGGGACGGCTGCCGCAGTACAACAGAGCCAACAATCTTCGACATCTGTGTCCCCATCAGTTTCATTTGTCCCGGCGATTTTCAACCTCGGCGCACTCTCAGTTCCTTCGACTATCACGATAGGCGACACGGCCACCATTACAATATCGATCAACAACAGCGGGCAACTTGCCGGTTCATACACTGCTAATCTGAAATTGGATGGGGTGCTTGTCGGCACACAGAGTGTCTCCCTCACTGCTGGTGCCTCCGGGCAGGCGAGCTTCAGCATAACGCCGTCGGCAATTGGGACATACACACTAGAATTCGCCAACCAGGTTGCCACGCTGACGGTGCTGCCTGATGTGGTGGTTTCGGCCGAGCTTGTGCGGACGATTTCAACCATCAGCATGCCTAGTATAGCTACAACTTCACCGGCGATTTTCGAGTTCGCAGGAACGGACATCACACAGATCGCCATCAGCGTGCTGCAAGGCGTTGAGAACGTGAAACTCAAAGTCCAGCAGCTGAGCGGGAAGCCAACTGAGTTGTCGACGCCCGAAGGAACTGTCTACAGCTACCTGGAAATCTTGGCTGAAAAACTGTCCAATTCTAACATTAACTCGGCCACCATCACCTTCAAAATCGAAAAGTCGTGGTTCGTGAATGAAAACGTCGACGTGAACAACATAGTCCTAATGAGATACCGCTCCGGACAGTGGGAAAACCTGACCACCGAAAAGAGCAGCGAGGACGAGAATTACTATTACTACACTGCGACGACCCCGGGGTTCTCGGTGTTCGCCGTCTCTGGTACGCCGGCCGGAATCTCCACGCCGGGCAGCGGGACAGGCGGTCTGCCGACGCTCCCAACCCAGCCTTTCGCACAGGTCCCATACCTGCCTGTGGCGATAATCGCAGCCGTGCTGTTGCTTGTCGTCATAATCGCCGTGATCTGGAGATATCTCTCGCTAGGCGCGAAAAGCATAAAGAGCGCGAAAGAGATTAAAAAACTGTGAGATTGTGAACAAAAACCATATCGCAAAATTTATCTTTGCAATTTCATTAATCTCATTTTTTGCTCTCGCATACGTCCCGTTCGCTTCGGCGCAGAACGACTTGAGCACTGGCGACGATGCCGGAGACAATACCGCGTGGGCGGCCCAGTTCAGCATCCCGAAGAGCGGAACAGGCTACGTCGACGCGAGCGACACCGTTGATTTCTACAAATTTGCCAACGCAAAGTATAATCGGATAACGGCTGAAGTCACGCCTTCCGGATACTTCACAGTCAAGATATACAACGTGGATGAAAATCTGGTCGCGACAAGTACCGGCTCTGCAAGTTACACCGACACTAGTGGAGGGTACAACTACGTTTCAGTCGAACGGTTATCGGCCGCCTACACTGATTACACCCTGGCCATCAGCAGCAGCGAAACGATAGTCAAGGGCACTGATAATAATGAAAACGCCCCGGCTCACAACGACATGGGCACTGGGGCAGATGCCGCGGACGGCGATGCAATTTCTTATGCCCCCGTGATAACGGCGGGTTCCGGGACAGGATATCTCGACAGCAACGATGTCTATGATTACTACAAGGTAGCCGCCTCGAACGGCCAGACCATAACTGCCACTTTGACACCTCCGTCTGGGGCTACGTACCGTTTGGAAATTCTCGATTCCAATCTATCCGGAACATACAACAACGTGACTGGTGGAGAAACGGACGACCTGAGCAGGACCATTACATCTTCTGGTTTTTACTATGTCTTGATTACTCGTGTGAGTGGGTCAGGTACTTATTCGCTTACTGTCTCTGTCGGCGGATCGACGAACACCACGGACATGGGCTCCGGAGGCGATGCAGGCAGCACTAACGGCACG
>SBBD01000117.1 GCA_005239845.1 archaeon
ACAGGTGGGGGTGCGGTTGGAAGTGCGTTCCATTCCGTCTGTGGTCGATTCCTTTGTTTCCGTTTCCAAAACCGATGATGAGGTCGCTAAAGGCAATTTCATGGCGAGAACGAGAATGGCCTTGCTGTACCATTTTGCAAGGGAAAAGGACGCTTTGGTGGTGGGAACGGGGAACCGTACGGAGTTCCTGGTGGGCTACTTCACGAAGTTCGGGGACGGTGCGGCAGACTTTTTCCCACTCGCCAACCTGTACAAGGGACAAGTGAAGAATCTTGCCGGGATGCTGCACGTCCCGAGAGACATTATTGAAAAGGTACCTTCCGCGGGATTGTGGTCAGGGCAGACGGACGAAGGAGAACTGGGCATCACGTACGCGGAAATGGACCGCATCCTCGTCGCGTATACGGATTTGAAGTGGAAAAAGGAAAAGGTCGCGCGCCAGTTCGGCAAGGCCATGACGGAAAAAGTGATTCGCAGAGTCCACGCCTTCGAGCACAAGCGCCTGCCTCCCGGCATGCCGAATAGGTAGCCACTTTATTTTGTAGCGCCGCTGGTTTTGGCTGCCTCTGCAACCGCTTCCGACACCTTTTTGACGACGTCTGGGTTGAAGATGCTGGGCAGGATGTAGTCTTCGCGCAACTCGTTTTCAGGGATGACGTTGGCCAACGCTTCGGATGCCGCCAGTTTCATTTCCTTGCTGATGCGCTTGGCCCTCGCTTTCAGCGCTCCCTTGAACACTCCGGGAAAGGCGAGCGCGTTGTTCACTTGGTTCGCATAGTCGCTTCTTCCCGTGGCCACGATGAAGGCCCCTCCCTCTTTCGCCGCGTTGGGAAAGATTTCGGGTACCGGGTTGGCGAGGGCGAAGACGATGGCTTTCGCGTTCATTTTTTCGACCATTTCCTTTTTCACAATACCGCCTGCCGATACCCCGATGAACACGTCCGCTCTGTCCATGGCCTTCGCAAGACCGCCTTTCCTTTTTTCGGGGTTGGTCAGCGCCGCAAGCTCGTTGAGGTGGGCATGTTCGTATCTTTCCGCCGCATTCACTATCCCGTTTTTGTCGCAGACGAGAAGGTGTTTGGCTCCCTGTTCAAGCAATAGCTTGGAAACGGCGGTTCCTGCAGCCCCCGCGCCGCACACCACGATTTTTTCCTCTTCCAGTTTCTTTCCCGCCAATGCCAAGGCATTGTGCAGGGCCGCCGACACCACAATGGCCGTGCCGTGCTGGTCGTCGTGAAAAACGGGAATGTCCAACGCCTCCTGCAGCTTTCTCTCAACCTCGAAACAACGCGGTGCGGCAATATCCTCCAGGTTGACGCCTCCAAAAGAACTTGCTACTTGTTTCGCGGTTTCCACGATGACGTCGGGCTCCTGGCTCTTGATGCAAATGGGAAACGCGTCCAAATTCGCGAAGCGCTTGAAGAGCACGGCCTTGCCTTCCATGACGGGAAGCGCCGCGTCCGCCCCGATGTTTCCCAGCCCTAAGACGGCTGACCCGTCGGTGACAATGGCCACCCAGTTGCCCTTGCTCGTGTACTTGAAGATGTCGGAGGGCCGCGTGGCGATGGCCAGCGAGGCGTGGGCGACTCCAGGAGTATAGGCGAGGGTCAAATCCTCCGCTACGTTCAGGGGCACCTTGCTCTTGAGCGCGATTTTTCCCTTGTGCTTGCGGTGCAGCTTCAAGGCCTTTTCCTTCAACTCTTCCGGGTCCATCCGAAATCTCCTGAACGTACGTGGGCTTTGCTTCAGTAGTTTTAAAGCTGTTGCGTGTTCGCCATCGTTGTTGCTTCAAAAGGCTGCTCACCGTCTTCCCTGGTTCGAAGCACCACGTTTTTCACGTGCCTTGCGGCTACTTCCGCGAGTTCGATGAGCCTGAATTTCGGCAAGTCTCCCAGCTTTTCAAGCGAAGGGTCGTTCAGCGTGGGTCCGGCCATGAACTGCTGCAGGGCGTACTTGTCCGCAAAAGACACTTCTTTGGCAATCGACTCGATGAGGACGGAATCGTCGTTCACGTCGGGGATTACGGTGGTCCTGAATTCGACGTAGAGGTCGGGCCGCTGTTCTTTCGCGTGCCTCAAAATGACGACGCTTCTGTACGTGTCCTGCATCAGCGTGGCGGGCTCCCCCCTGAAGCCCGTAAGCTGCGCGTATTTTTCGGCATGGAACGTGGTCTTCACGTCCATGGCCACGTTGTTCACGAACGGGAGCAGCCTTTCCAATGCGTCCGCATAGAATCCAGAGGTTTCCACTCTCACGAGGAACTCTTTTTCCCGAAGCTTCCTGCAGAGCTCCATGAGCGCCTCGGCTTGATGCAAGGGTTCCGCGCCCGTGAACACCACGGCCTCCATTTCCGCTTTCTTGCGCTCGAAATATTCCATGAGGCGCTCTGTGTCGGAGACCTGCCACTCCTGCGAGGAAAGGATGAGAGGCGCCGAGAAGCAGTATCCGCAGCGCAACGGGCACCCGGCCATGAACACGACGGCAGCCTTCTTGCCCTCGTAGTATTCCGTGCTTCCCTCCAGGATGCCCCCGTACTTGAATTCCGTCATGAAAACCGACATGTAGGTTGCGTCCCCAGAATTATTATTCGTTTGTTTTCCGGCCGTTGCGCCCTGCCTGTAGACTCAGAAGCTGTTGACGAACCAGATGAGCGTGCGGATGCCCAGCCAGAAAAAGACTCCCGAGGCGAACAACAGCACGAGGCCCGCAAGCTGGGCTTTCTTGCCGTAAAACGCTCCGTTCCACCACGCCAGCCTCTTTTTCAGCAATCCCCGGAATCCCTTGGCGGCAAATACGGCGCCGAGGCCGAAGATGCCGATGGGAGAGGTGACGGCCACCACGGCACCCAGCCACCGCGCGTCGTATCCGAAAAAGTACTTGACGAACGCCCCGACGAGAAACAGCGCTGAAAAGAACAGCACGTTGGCTTCCCACGACGGTTCCTGCTTTTTCATGCGCTCACCCTGCGTATTTCTACGCGTTTTTTATCCTTCCGGAATTTCAGCCGCGTTCTCTCCTCTATTCCATTTACAGCCTATTTTTTTCACTCTTTTTTCACTTTTTTTGCATTTTTATATTATTCCAAGATTTCAACCGCGTCTACAATTCCATCGCCGTCCTCGTC
>SBBD01000029.1 GCA_005239845.1 archaeon
GCCCTTCATTCCACGCCGCCCTTCGAAACAAAAAAAGACGTGTTGCTGGGCGTCGTGGACGGCGCTCGTGCTCGCGCTGAATCTCCGCGAGAAATCGCAGGTTTCGCGTCCTCCTTTTTGCAGCTCTCGGAGTTTTCCGGCGATTACTACCTCGGACCCAACGACCGCTTGTTTGACGTTCCCTTTCCCATCGCGCTTGAAAAAATCAAATCGTTGTCGCACGTGAAAGGCGTTCTCCCATGAAACCCCTTTTCCTCACGCAGGAAATCGGAAGCATCCAGCGCCCGGCCTGGAGGCAAAAGCTGAACGATTCGCCCCATGACGCCTGGATTCGGGATGCGCTCTTCTGGGGCGAACGACTGGAGGTTCCTGAACGAATCGAGCTTGTGAGTCCGGAAGGCAAGGGTTTGCTGCAGAAGGATGGCGCCCGGCGATCCGACCCAGAAAAGGAGCGCATCGTGGCAATTGCTTCCTTGTACGTATTGCGCCTGTTCGAGCAGGTGGGCCTCGACCGCGTGTTCAACGGCGAACAACCCCGAACCGAAATGTACGATTTTCTCGCGAAACAAACAGAGGGCATCGAGTTTGCGGGGGTCCTGAACTCGTTTGACGCCAACTATTTCCGGAAAGGAGTCCTGGCAGCACCCGTTCATGTAAAGCCAGAAGGCGTCGAATTCTTTGCCCGCGAGTTCCAGTTCGTTAAACACCACACCCAAAAAACCGTGAAACCGTGCCTCACGGGGCCGTACACCATGGCGGATTGGTCCTATATCGAATACCCCCGCGCCCAACGCGAGAAAAAAGGGGAGACGCCTCCTGAAGCATGGACGCATGGAAGAAGGGACGCCATTCTCGATTTTGCAGAGCACGTGCTGAACCCCATTGTCCGGAGGCTCGCCAGCGAAGGCGCCCAAATCATCCAAATCGACGAGCCTGCCGCTTCCACGAACGAGCAAGAATCCGACGTGTTCGTGGAAGCGATGAACGCCTCCTTCGAAGGGGTTCCTGAGAACGTGGAAAAGGCCATCCACTTGTGCTACAGCAACTATCCAGCACTCTTCCCCGCGCTGGCTGACGGCGTGGCGGACACGTACCTGATCGAGTTCACGAACCACGCGTCTCCCGCGCACTTCAAGCCCGACCAAGTTAGCCCCGAGGCGTTCAAGGCCATCGAACTCTTCAACGAATACAAGATGGAGGTCAACGTGGGTCTCGGCGTCATCGACATCCATTCGGATGTCCTAGAAACGCCGGAAGTCGTCAAAGACCGCTTGCTGTACGCGGCCAAGCTGCTGGGTGACCCTTCCCGCGTGCAGGTGAACCCCGACTGCGGGCTCCGCACACGCTCGTGGGAGGTCGCGTACGCTAAACTTCGGAACATGGTGGAAGGAGCCCGCCTGGCCCGAAAGGAATGGGGGGAGTGACGTGCTTGGAAACAAACTCATGCTGGAAGTAGCGCCTCCCGCCAAGCATGCCTCTCAAGAATTCGTTTTCCGCGTCGTTTCCTCCGTCATGGAAATCCTCCAGCGGATGCCGGTGGATTACGCCAACATTCCCGAGATCGTGGCCGAAAACCGGCAAGGCATGCCGTTGTACAAGAACTTGGACACGAGAGCCTTAGCGTGCAAAATCAAAGAAAAGACGGGCACGCCCGTCGTGGTGAACAAAATAACGGTTTTCATGGCTTCCAAGGAGGCCTTGGCCGCGTGGCTGAAGGAAACGCAAACCCAGTACGGCGTTTCAGGATTCGTTTTCGTGGGAGGAAGCGATTCGGGGTTCCAGTACCCGGGTCCTTCTGTCGTGGAAGCCAATCGCTTGGCCGTGGCGAACCGGTGCACGCTCGTCGGCAACATTGCCATTCCCGGACGCGAGCACGAGGTGCAGCGCTTGCTGGCCAAGACGCGTTCCGGCTGCTCTTTTTTTACGACGCAAGTGCTCCTGGAAAGCGCAAACACGTGCAAGCTCCTGCATGCCTATTCGGATGCCTGTCGTAGCGAAGGACTCGTCCCCGCCACTTTTTTCCTGAGCTTTGCTCCCGTCCGAGAAATGTTTGACCTGGAATTCCTCAAGTGGCTCGGAGTCTCTGTTCCAAAGAAAGTGGAATCCCGCCTCCTGGCGCACGAACGCATGGGAACAGAATCCCTGCGACTCGCTTTTGAAACGTTTTCCGAAATCGTGGACGAGGCCCGTCTGAGAGAACTCGATGTGCCCCTCTCCGTGAACGTGGAATCCCTTTCCGTACACAACCTCCCGTTGGCGGAAGAAATGCTGCACTTGTTTTCAAAAGAATTCGAGAAGCACAAGGCGCTACAACGGCTACCGTATGCAACGAAATAGCGTACTTTCTGCCAACTCGTCTTCCTGGTTTCCCGCTTTGCCATATCATGCCCTTTCAATCTGGCCCAATTTCCTGACGATTCCTTTCGTGGCGTCCACTCGAACCGCAGGGGAACTCAGGTTCCCCTTCAGTTTGAGGCTCCTCCGGATTCCCCTCCTATCCGCCTAGACTACGGGTCTAGTGCGGTCGCCTCTCCCCCTCCTCGATTCATTATGCAATCTCTACTTTCCCTATTTTCCTGACGATTCCTTTCGTGGCGTCCACTTCCACTTCGTCCCCGTCCTTGAAGACTTTCGTCGCCTTCCGCGTTCCCACGACGCAGGGAATTCCCAGCTCTCGACTCACAATGGCCGCATGGCACGTGATTCCCCCCTCATCGGTGACGATGGCCGCCGCCTTCTTCATCGCCGGTACGAGGTTGGGATTCGTCGCCGGTGAAACCAAAATGTCTCCCTCGCTCATTTTCGGCATGTCCTCCGCCTTGGCAACGAGTTTTACGATACCCCGCACGAAGCCCGCGCATGCCGGCGTGCCCTTGAGTTCCCTTACCTCTTCCAGCTTTTCCTCCTTGGCAACCATTCCCTCGAACCGCTTCGCCTCCTTCCCGACATACACGGACACGCTTCCTTCCTCGTAGTAGAACACGGAATAGTTCCTCCGTTCCTCTAAAGCATCTGGATTCGCCTTTCTTCCATGGAGCAACAGCTCCTCGGCTTCCTCTAGCGTCAAATACCTCGCGAGTTCCAGCGAAACCCCCACGCGCTTCCCGATTTCCTCCAGAAACTTTTCCACGTTTCTCGAAGTACGAAACACGATGTCCTTGCGCAAGCCCTTCAAGTACGAAAAGGATTGCGCCAGCCTCACCCAGTGGAGTTCTTCGGCGTCCAGTTGAAGCCGTTCCTGCAACTCTTTCTGCCGCTTCGCCAGCTCTTCCTCTTTCCTCTTCCATTCCTCCAGCTTCGCTTCCGCCCGCAGGCCCTGCTTGAGTTCCGACTTCAACAGTTCGAGGAAATACTTCTGGTCCAAGATGGTGGGGCCGTCGTAGTGGTACTGCAGCCAGTCGTACCTTCTCACGTGCCCGTCCAACGCCTTCTCGAACTCCGGAAACGAGTGCAGTTCCGATTCTATTCTGCCGCCCTTTTCAAACCTGCTTCCCAGCTCTTCGTTTTCTTGAACGGTTTGCGCGAGCCTCAGAAATGCGGTATCGTGCTGCTGGAAGGGCGACTTTTCGGACGAAGTCGTCAGCACGCTGAAGAGTTCCGCCGTCGGCTCCTGCACGCCGTTTTCCTCCCGGCGCTTTTCCAGAAACGCCATCATTTTGTGGGTGAGCATGAAGTGCTCAAAGTCGCTCAAGTTGATGACGTGGCCCCACACGTTCATGGCCTGCCATGCGGCGAACAGCGTGCGGTAGAAGCCCGCCAGCTCCTCATTCGAATACGTGGAAAAGTCCTCGTCCCTGAACCGGTAGCCCATCTCGTCCAAAAGGGCGCACGTCCGCTTTTGTTCCTCCACCGTCCGCTCGAAAAAGTCCTTGCTGTCGAACGCCTCCAGCGCCCGTTTTCCTTGCAGGTCCCAGTCCCCTTCTTTCGCGACGTACTGCCACCTTCCTGCGCCGTTCAGGAAAAAGCCGGGGGCATCGTTGGCTCCGATCAACGGCTTGACGAGGCCCGTGGCCGCGCTCATGTACGCCCCGAAATGCACCATGGGGCTCCCGTGATCCTCGGCAATGCTCTTGTACTTCATCCCACTTCCCTCTCTCTTTCCCTTCCCCTTTTTTTGTTTACCTTCTGTATACGCCCTGTTTCTCAGCCGTTCCAGTACGCGTTTTCCTTGCTGTTCCCAGTCTTCAACACTCACTACCATTTTCCAGTGTCCTTGCCTGAAAACGAAGAACGCGTCCGCATCGTTCTTCCCTACCAACGGCTTCGCGAGCCCCGTGCTCGCCGTATAGTACGCCGAAACGTGAATGAGGGGGCTGCCGTAGTCCTCCGCAACCACCCGCCACATGCTCTCCCCTCCTGCCTCCTCGAGATAAAGTACACTCTTTTAGTAAGGCAACCTAATTAACTATTAGTCATACTATGGGTTATTACAAAAAATTGGTTAAAGAAAGGAAGAGGGAACGAAAAACGGTTGCACTGGTTTTGCGCTCTTATCTTACCTTGTGAAAGCATTTTTTGTTTGCAATCATGGGGCTTAAATACCTTGAACCCCCTTTTTTTCGCATGAAACTCCTGAAATTTACCGCATTACGCGTGCTGGCCACGCTCCTCTTGTTCTTATTCTTCACGCTCAACAAGTCGGAAGCCCTGCAAAGCAACGCCTCGATTTTCGTTTGGCTTTTAGTGAGTTTTCTGCTCGTGAATGCCCTCGTGGCTCTGGCGCGCAAGTACTTGCTTCGGAAAGCCGTCATCATGGACTTGCATGGCGTGTTCGCGGGCGAAGCGGATTATTACACGACCAGACACGTGCACGAAAAACCTGGGATGAGGGACCTCGTCCAGCGTCTGCAGATGCGTGGCTATAAGGTGGCCTTGCTTTCCAACAACAACTGGGAAGGCCACCAGCTGTGGGAAAGAAAGTTCGGCTTGAGCACGTTGTTTGATGACACGATGGTCTCGGGGGAAGCCGGATTCAAAAAGCCGGGCGAGGAAGTCTACCGCATCATGCTTTCCCGCCTGGGCGTCTCTGCGCGCAACGCCGTGTTCGTTGACGATAGGGAAGACAACGTCCTTGCGGCGAAAAAAGTCGGGATGCACGGCATCGTGTTCAAGAGCGTGGACCAGCTGGCGAGGGACTTGAACGCGTTGGGCTACTCCAATTAGGGATGCGCGCCGTTTTCCTCACACGATGTGTTGGCCCGTCTCCTTGTCCACGATGCGGATGACGTTGACGGGGCAGCTCTGCGCGGCTGCCTTCATGAGCTGCAGTTCGCTTTCTTCGATTTCCCTTTCAAAAAAGCCGGAGCCTTCCTCCTGCTGCGCGCTCCTCAAATCCGCCTTGCCGTCGTCGTTCATGCTCCAGTTGTCGGGATTGGCTGCAACGCACGTGCCCGCCCCAATGCAGCCTTCGCGGTCATACTGAACCAAATATTTTTTTCCCATGCGCATCCCGCCTGAAAGGAAAAGAAAAAGCGACCAACTATTTTATAGGTTTCTCTCTCGGATGGCGGCTGGAATGCTTGGTTCAACGGCAGAGGGAGGGCGAAAGGCGCAGCTCAGTCCCTGAAAGAGGAAAGGACTAAGGAGGAGAACGGGCGAACACGCTTTCTTTTTTCACTTTTTACTTTTTTCCTCTTTGCGTATTTTGAAGTCGAATTCTTTTGTTGAACCCACCTTCTGGCGGGCGGTGAGCTTATAGTAGCCCAACAGCCCCAAGAGCACGAGCGCGGTTATGACGATGAACAGGAACACGTTGCTGCGGCTTTGGGCGCCCACGAAAGGAAGCACTTCCTCTTCCGACAGTTTTTGCTGGAGGGCGATTTTCGCGTTCGATGCCGTCTGTAGGGCTTGCCCGTACTTGCCTTGCGTGTACTCCGCTTCTGCCTTCTTCAACGCCGTTTCCGCTTGCGCCGTGTCAATACCTTTTTCTTTTCCCTGCTTGATGAGGTCCCGCAAGTCGTTGATTTGCGCTTGGGCGCGCTGCTGCTCGTTGACCGTAGGAGCCGGCGTCGGTGCAGGCGTAGGCGTCTGCTCGGGCACGCTTCGCAGCGTGGGCGTAGGCCTCGGCGTAGGAGTAGGGGTACCGGCCGGCGGAGGAGTGGGCGTCGGCGTGCCTTGTCCAGGCGGCGGATTCCCTTGCGTGCCAGGGGACCCCGGTGTCGCCGTGGGAGTCGCCGTAGCCGAAGGATAGGTAACTGCCGTAGTGAATGCGTTGTCGTTGCTTCCGAGCTGGAAGGCGATGTTCTGCGTGCCGCTCCATGAGCTTGCAAGGGTAACCGTCCATTGAAGCACCCGGCTGGAGGAAGCGCTGACGATAGTCGAACTGCTGCTTGTGGGGTCTCCCGCAATCGTAAAGTAGGTTCCGCTGTAGGAAAGGGCGTACGACGTGGTAATGTCGCTGGCCTGCGCGTTCGTAAGCGTAATCGTCAACGTAAAACTGTTCCCGCTCTGGTTCGTGGTAACGGAAGCTGGCGTTCCTGAAACCGTGAGCGTGCTCGGGCTTACGAAGGTAAGCGATTGTGCCGTGGACTGCGAACTGCCGGCGGTGACGTAATAATTATACGAGTCGGCCGTGCCTGCAGTGACCGTGAACGTTTTGGTGGTTCCTGAAGTGCTGACCGTGACGCCCTGATGGTAGCCTGCAGCAGGGTCGCTTACACTCAAGGACGCTCCCGTGCTCTGTCCCGTGGAAACGAGGCGGATGTCCGCCGTGCACGACGAGGAACTGGCGGTCGTCGTGGAACTGATGGTGGCGCTCGTCCCTGTAGTCAACGTGGAGGAAGACGTGCTCGTCGTAATCGTGACGCTGGAACACGTGTCCGCGTTTACGAGCATGGACAAGCCTAGCACCACGAGCGCGCCCAACAACAGCCTGCGTATGTCCATGTCTCTTTTTCCTTCTTTTATTTTATCCGAAGAACTGTACCATGGTGACCCACGACGTTTCCATGTTCGTGCCGTTGTAGACGTTGGCCCGGATTTCGGCAGGGCCTTGTCCTTGCGAGTTCGGCCACCCGCCTCCAGGAGCAAGAATGCTGACTCCAGCGCACCCGCTTGGGCCTGCCGTGATGGTGCTCACTTGCGCTCCGTTCAGTGGGTCTACTATTGTCAAATTGGTTTGCGACGGTCCGCTGAACGTCCACCGTTGCATATAGAAGGAAATGTTGACGCCAGGCAGTGGAGTCGGTGGCGAGCTGAACGTCTGCGCGCACACTCTTGCGAAGAGGGGCGCCGTGCTGTTCGCGGGCTGGAAGTTGGGAGGGCCGTAGCTTGAAGGCGTGGGCGAGTCCTGGTAGAGCGTGCTGTTCGACGTGTTGCTGCCCGTCTCGAAAGCACGGCCCGTCTTCATCTCCACGGTAGACGTGTTCGACATGAAGCGGATGGTTTCGTTGATCCTGCCCATGCGGCTGACGTTGTAGACGTGCGTGGACTCGTCTTCCGTGGTCGCAAAATTGCGGTCGTCGTCAAATACCAGCTGGTAGGTCTGCGGGTTCCAGGCGAAGTAGAGCGTGCTCGTAAAGGAGTCGTTGACGCAGATGCCCCCGCTGGACTCGTTGACGAAGCCCACGTACCACCCGAAGAGGCTTTCGGCATTGTTCGAAATGTTGAGGGTGCCGCTGCTCGTGTTGACGAGCGTGCAATTGACGCCTCCAGGCCCGCACGGAACGCTCGCGTTCGTGGCGTTGACTCCATACAGGAAACGGTTGGCGTTCCAGAATATTTCGTTGCCGAAGGTGTCGAAATTCCTTACTTCCAAGAACGTGCCGCTTTCGAAGGTGGCGGTGTCGCGGTTGCTTCCCGCTGAAAGATTCCAGAACAACATGAGGGCCCCGCTTCGGTTGATGCTCACGTTCAGGAATCCGAAGCCGTTGGCGTCGGTTACCGCTTGCTGGAATACGGTGTAGTTCACGCCTTCCGTCAGCATGCCCTCGAATCCTTGTCCTCCCTGGCTTCCGCCCATGTCCGTCTGCAAAATGATGTTGGCTACTCCCACCGTGGCTCCCGGGACGCGCGCGCCTGCCTGCTGGACAATATACGGGATCATAAACGACTGCCCGCTCTGGTGCGTTCCTCCCCAATTATTCGAGGAAGGAGGCGCCACGGTGCTCAAGATTGTGAAGAAGGCGCAGTCGAAGAGTTCCCAGAGCTGTATGGTGTTGTTGCCGGCAAACGAGCGGTTCGTATAGTTCGTGACCGTGATCAGGCCTCCTGGAGTGATGGTCTGGTTGACGACGATGGTGTCGTAGATGCCGGGCGTACGGTTGTCCACGAGGAGCAGCTTCCAAGAGGCGTTGTACTGGACGGGCGTCGAGGGGCCCATGCCCTGCCGCGAGCTGTTCAAGCCGTACGGCTTTTCGCAGTATCTTCCCGACTTCGAAGAAACGTTGAGGCTCGCCGTCGTGTTCAAGTACGTGAGGTTGAACCACGTGGCGTTCACTTGCGTTGGGCCGAGGAACAAGCGGCCCTCTTCAAACACTCGGACGTCCTCGCGGAAAGGAATGACGACTTGGTACGTGGAAATCGAGAGCGGGAAGAAGACGTCCACGGTGTCATTGTGCGCGCTGCTGTTGACCGTGACGATGGCCGCCTGGAAGCCTTTGGCCAGCCCGCTGGGAACCGTGAAGTTGACCGTCCAGTTCTCGAAAGAAGTGAAATTTACGTCGGAAGCTTTGTTCCATCCATCATTCAACAACGCGACCGAATTGATGGTTCCCGTCTGTACCTGTCCTTCCCACGGCTTCCCTACCCTTACCGTAAACCCGGTCAAGTTCGTTCCCCCGGTCAGGTTGGAGGAAACGTTAGTAGCTGCCATCACGTTGACAGTGGCGTACTGTCCAGGATAATATGTGGCCGGGGGGCCCATCATGGGCACGAACGCGTTGAAGGCCACGACTTGCGCTCCAGTGAAGACCGTGCCGCACGTGCCGCTAGAGCCAGAACTGTTGCTGCACACGCGCAACTGAATTTCAAGGAATCCGGAAGGCCAGCGCGACAAGTTGGTTCCTCCTGACGTAAAGTTGCTTGGCGACACGTTGAGGGCGCCCATGCCTCCCAGAATCGTGGTGTTCGTGCTCGCGCCTCCGGCCACTTCAAGGACGCGGGGCCCCGTCGCTGGGTTGAAGTTGAACATGCGCAAGAGAACGAAGCTTCCGTTCGGAACCGGGGTTCCGTTCAGCAAGCGGACTTGGGAAACGTTGATCGTAAGACTGTCGTCCGGCGATATCTGCCACGCTTGTTGTCCTCTCACGTAAATGGAGGCAAATGCGTCCAGCGTCTTGCACTGGAAGCCGGAAGGCAAAAAGTCGACGTTGCCTTGATACGTTACGTTCAATATCATGAAGTAGAAGCCCGAGAACATGCAGGAGGCGTTGTTCGTGAACGTGGCGTTGAAGGTCAGCGTGCCGTCGGAGCCGCTTACCGCCGAACTCGTGGAAATGCATCCCGTCAAGTCCTTGCCGGTAAACTCGTCGCGGAGTTCTTTGACGCCGTTCAAAATGACGCCTTGCGCGTTCTGGTTCGTGCGGATGTCGCGCACCTTGCCCGTAAAGTTCTGCACGCCGCTGCACGCAGAGGCAGGCGGTCCGCCGCCAGGGCCTCCTTGGCTTTGTGGCTCGATGAAGCCTTCCACGTACTTCGCAAGTACCATCGCATTCCCAGACACGTTTTGGCCCGAGACGGTGGCCTCCACTTCCACTAGGATGGGCCCCGTCGTGTTCACGGGAAGCGTCACCGTAAGGCGGGGATCTCCACCCGTTTGCGCCCAATAGCTTACCCAGTACGATACGCTGGTTTGGTCCGTGCCACCTGTTTCAAACGCGAGCGCCCGCATGCGCCGCACGCTGATTACCGTAATGGCGCTTCCGTTCACCGTGCCTTGCCCCGTCAAGTTGTAGGCGCTTACGTCAAACGTGACGTTGCTTCCTGGCGAGAAGGCTTGGAAGAACTCGTCGCCTCCCCCGAAGCTCTGCACGGGCTTGACTTTGAGGAAGAAGTTTTGCGTGAAGAAGAAGCCGTGCGCCGTGTCGTTCGTGGTGTTGATGGTAACGTTTACCTTCACGAGCCACGGCCCTGTCAAAGATGGCGCCGTAAACGTGAGCCTGCAAACCGGCGTGCCTTCAAATGTGGCATTCGAGTACGTCGTGTTCGTCGTGTTGTAGGCCGTGTTGTTGGCGGCCCAGTACAGCGTCACGCGCTCAAGCTGTGTGCAATTCACGCGTGTCGTGTTTCCTGCATTCAGGTATCCCTCAATGAGACTGCCGCTCGTCAAGTTGGTGACCACCAAGTTGAGCACCACGTTTCCCCCAGGGCGAATGGCCCGGAAGCCTCCCCAGTCCTGGAAGAAGTCGGTTTCTTCCTGCAGGCGGGCGGCAAACGATTGCGTAAAGAACTGCGTAAAGCCTTCCAGGTTCTGGCTGCCTGCCGTGGCCTTCACGCGCACGAGGAACGCTCCTGTCGGAGAAGAAGGCGTCACGTAGCTTCCGTTGTAGAAGCCCGGGAAGGCCGTTGCATTGGCTGCCGAGAGCGAGAAGTTGACGATGGTGCCGTTCGGCAGCGTGATGAAGGCGCTGACCGTGGCGCCGGTTACGGGGTTGTTGCTGCTGTCCCAAATCTTGGCGAGCACGGACATGGTTTCCGCGGGAGCGAACTGCACTTTCGTTTCGCCCGTGCTGTCCTGCGTGCTCACCGCCATGGTGTAGGAAGACTTGACCATGAACACGAGGAACCCGGCGCCGCGTTCCACGACGAGCGCGTACTGCCCGTCCGCCGTGGAAGGAATAGTAATATTATATTGTATGGTGCCGGTCGCGTCCGTTGCAGAACTCAAGTTTTGAATCGTCCATCCTGACGTTTCGTTGCGGTTGGCCTGGAACACGCGAACATACAGTGAACTGGCGAGATACCCCGTAAGAAGGCTCCCGTTGGAATGGTTGAGTGTAATGTTTACTACAAAAGAGGAGCCTGCAGCGAAGGGGGGCAGCGTGTTCGTGAAGCGGATGGTGGCATTCGAGACGTTGGTCACATATACGGTGAGGAACTTGTTCTGGGAGTCCGTCGAGTTGTCCGTGCAGTTGATGCGGTGCTCCCCGTAAAGGGTGGCGTTCAGCGTGAAATTCAGTACGGTTGCCGCGGAATCATTGGACGTGCTGTTGCTCATGAGATTGCCGAGCGAGCAGTTGAGCATGAAGTTGCCGAGATAGTCACTCTCGTTCGTCGAGTTCAGCATTCCAGCAGTAATGTTGATCGTCGTGTTGGGCGCGAGGAACGGCCGCGTCTGCACGTTCAAAAAGTTGGCGTCCGCAGCGGCAAACGGCAAGAAGAGCACAAGGAGCAGGGAAAGCCAAACGAGGAGAGTACGCCTCATTAGCGGAATCACTGAATTGTACGGTTCATAGGGCCACTCTTTTTTCATATAAAAACATTTTGGTAGCAAGCAGCTGTCCCCACTACCTACGAGTGTCAGCTATTTTGGCGTGTCCGCGTTTCCGGCAAGCAAGCGTTTATATTTCGACATTTTGTACTCGTTTCATGAGACGGTTCCTATTTCTTCTCTTGTTCCTGCTGCCTTTCGTTCACGCCGAAATATGTGTGGAAGCCCCCGTCGTCAACGTGACTCCGAACTACACCATCGGGGTAGCCGGAAGCATCCAAAGCTTTACGCTCAGCATCCAAAACGTCAAGACGCTGTTCTTCTGTCCCCGGGACATGACGCTGACCGTGCAAAACACGAGCATTACCACCTACTTCGACCCCGTCTCCTACGGCTACAACGTCAGCGTCCCTCCCCTCAACGAGTCCCGCAGCGTGACGCTCAAGTTTTCCTCCCTGGCCAACACGACTCCCGGCAATTATACGATTACGTTCAAGGTAACTGGCTATAGTTATGAAGGCACGCCCAACGTCACAGCGGTGACGGCCATCATGAACCTCACCCGGCCTTCCCTCAACCAGCCCGACCTTTTCATCAGCAGCGTGGGCTTCCATTGTTTCGACAAAACCCGGATTCCCCGGAGCACGTGCTACTTGTACGATTCCTTCTCTTTGGACAACTTTACGGTCAACAACAGCGGGACGAAAGACTACGACTGGAACGTAGAATTCGAGGCCACGAATGTGGGACCCAACCTGTCCGCCACTTTCGGAGGAGGAAATTTTTCTCGCATTCCAAAAAACAGTTCGGTGGTCGTTGACCTCGGAGGCCTGGCGCGTTCCACGTTTGCCCTCGCCGTCCCCCACACCGTGACCATCAAGCTCTTCCCCAAAGGAGCGGTTCCCGAACTCTCGGAAGCCAACAATGAGTACACTTTCACCGTCGGCGTTTCTTCAGGCTATCCTCCCGGCTGCTTCTACAACAATCCCCCCTGCGGGCTCGGCTACACGTGCCGCGACAACGACTGCATTCCCCTGGCCTCTCCGACCCTCTTGCCCATCGAAAGCCCTACTCCGACTCCGGCAGAATCTACTCCTTCCCCTACGCCCCTGCCCACCCTCAACGCAACGGAAGCGGATGA
>SBBD01000185.1 GCA_005239845.1 archaeon
ACATTCGGCAGCCGCTCCCATCGTTTTGTACTGGATGGCTTGCACGTCGCCCTTCACGCGCACGGAAAAGCTTCCTTGCGTTTTCTTGGAGGAAAACGTGAGATCGAAATCGCCGTATTCGGCAATCTTGCCTTCCAGTTGCGGCGCCGTCGCCGTGTCCGGCCGGATTTCGTTGGCAGGCACTTCCTTGAGTTTTACAAGCGCTGAATCCCCTTTCGCGCCGCAGAACGTGGCCTCGACTCCCGTTTCCTTTCCGGGGGCAATGCAGGTCACGCGGGCGCCTTGCTCGCAATTGTTTTCCGTGGAGCCCTTCAGGCCTTCCGGAGCCGAAATTTCCTTCTCGCAAATTTTTTCGCCGTTCTCGTCGAAAAGGGAGAGCTTGAACTTCAGCCATTTGACGGACAAGTCCCGCAGCCACTGCACGAAACTCGCCCATCCCACCTTGATTTTGGAAATGGCGTTGTCAATGAACTCCGCGCCCCTCGTTTCCTGCAGGCTCGTCCTGGCTTCCGTGCTTACCCCCGTTGCGTCAGCAGGGTGTTCCGCCTCGAACTGCAGGCTGAACGAAGAACCCCACGCCTTTTCCCCTCCTTCCAAAAGACCGCCCGTCGCGTTAGGGAAAGAAATCGTCGTCGGGGTTGACGTCGGTGCCAAAGGCTTGCCTACCTCTATGTAATAGGATTCATCCGCGCCGCCCCAATATTTTGCTGCGGGGTCTCCGTCCTTGCTTTTCAGGATGCCGCCCGTCGTGTCCGTAAGCAAGACGTAGATGCGGTACTTCCCATCCGCTGCGCTGGAAAGCGGGCACGAAAGCCTGAGGTTGAACACTTGTTCGTTGTCGTCCTGGAACTCATAGCTGCAACCCTGAAGCCGCCTCATCCCTAACTCGTCGCTCAAAAACACGAGAAGGCCTTCGCCACGGTACGCTCCCTGCAAGCGGAAGCTGAAGTGCAGCGCATCCGTTGCCGCAACGCTTTTTCCTCTGGCGGAATCCGTGTACTCGTATGCCGAAGAGTGACGTTCCGTGTCCACCTTAATGTCGAAAATGGCGGCCGGCACTCTCGTTCCTTGGCTTCCTGGCGTCACGGTTCCCCCCGGCGTTCCAGCGTCGCCCTTCTCCTTTACGTAATTGAACATGTATGGCGACGCCTGCGGGCCCCAGTATCTTGAAGAGGGCGTGCCGTCCAGCTGGCTTACCGGCCTTCCTTGGTCGTCCCTTATTTCGGCATATACGCGGTACGCGCCTTCCGTCAAGTCTTTGGGCAATGTGCACGTAAAAGCGGTAGCCCGCGACCAGTCCGTGTTCGGCATGACGAGGTCGTCGTTCGTCCCGTAACTCTTCGAACAGGCTCCGCCTATGAAAGGAAACCGGAATCCGTCCTCGCGTTCCAAATAAATGGCAAGGGAATAGCCGGGTTCGGCCTTTATGACCAGGAGGTCGAACGAAAGGGCGTCTCCTCCCGCAAACGTCTGCCCCCTTGCCGCGTCGCTGACGGTTCCCGACGCTGCGGGATAAACATAGAAGCGTGCGATATACGTGTCCGCGGCTAAGGAAAACGCAGCAAAAGCCAGGACGGCCAACACGACGAGCCGCATGTAAGACAGACTACTGTCCCACTATTATTAATGTTTCTATGCTGCTTTTCTCGACTCGTTTTAGATGAGGGCTTGCAGTGCGGCAGGTGTTTTCACGATGGCGGCGCTTGCAGGCGCCTCCTTCCCGTAGCCCCACAAGGCGAAAACCAGCCGAATGCTGGAATCAACGGCATGCACGGCCTCCAAATTATGCGCAATATCGTCGACAAAAAAGTACTGCCCCTCCCCCAGTTTTTCTTTCAGCAAAAGAATCTGCTTCTTCTTCACCATCCGATCCGCTCTACTTATTTCTGTTCCCACGACCTCCTCCACTTCCTTCCCTACTCCATAATAGTGCAGCCATTCCTTTACGCTTTGCGAATCCCTCGCCGTCATCACGCCTTGCCTTACTCCCCTGAAATGTAATCGTTTTACGGTCTGGAAAATTTCGGGGTATGGTTTCAGCCATTCAAAATATTTTTCCCCCATTTCTCCCGCCAACTTCGCCCTTTCCTCATAATATGCCTCATCCAATTCCACGATCAATGGGCGTTGCTGCTCATGGATTTCCTGCATGTTTTTTTGCATATTCTTTTCTGTCGTTCCCCCATATTTTCTTCGCGCCAGGTAGGAAGCGAAAAAGTCCGCCGCGTTCACGCAAAAGGCCCGGTCGTTCGCAAACTCTTGGAACGGATAGGGAGCCAAGGGCTGTTCCGCCTTTCCTTCGCTTGGCTTTCCGTGAACGGCTTGCATTAGCTTCTTTTTTTCTTTTTCCACGACGCGTTTCGTCACTTCATAGCATTCCTCCAGCGTGTCCGCGAGCACGCCGTCAAAGTCCCACAACACGACTTTCTGCATTCGTTCTCAACCGATTAAAGTCAGGAGCTGGGTCTCAGCACCTACGCTCTACTATCCATGCAATTAAATCAATTAGGCGCAGGAGAAGAGGTGGTTGTCGATGCCTGTTTTATGTTCTCTTATGGCGCTAGGGGAGGCGCCGCGGCAGGCACCGACGGAGGCGGTTTGAGCACCAAGAAATAAACGAGGAGCACCAGCACAATCAATCCCACGGTACCTGCCCCCGCCACATACGGCGCGTTCAATTCCTCCGACTCGACGACGGCGTTTTCTCCGTCCTTCACGAGTTCCAAAACATCGAATTCCGCCGTATTCTCCTTCTCGTCAATGCTCCCTCCTTCCGCCTTCACGATTTTCCCCGGCATTTTTACGGTGTAGGTGACTTCGATTCCGGAAGAGGCCAGCATGGCGAACCCTGCTGCTGTTGTCTCGTTCTTGAACTCGATGCCTTCCGCTTCCCCTCCCTGCGCTTGAACTCCTCCTACTCCTCCACCTAAGGCGCTTTCCCCTCCTGAAAAGGCTGGGAGCTTGCTGACTTCCACGGAATACTTGATGTTGGGGAAGCCGTCGCTCTTCGTAAACGAATAGCCTTCCCCGTTCTTGAATTCCTTGCCGGCAATGATTTTGTAGCCTTCCTTCCTGCAGCTCACGTCCGGGTTTTTCGTCGTAATGTTTACGCACATTTGGTCCAGCGTCTTCTGGAACTCGGCCAGCGAATCCTTTGCTTCCTCTTGTTTTGGAGTCGTGATGCCCGTGCACATGACGGGTGCGAGGGCTGCTCCTGCCTCCGCTCCGGAAGAAGCGTCTGCAGGGAATTGGCAGTCGGAAGGCGCGTTGTCTCCCTCGACGAGAATATCTCGAATCACAATCGCGCTGTCCATTTCATTGGTTAGGTCTAACTTCAATGATCCTCCAGCTTCCGCCGTTTTCCCGCTGGCCTTACAGGTAAAGCCGCCGATACTACAATACAGTGTCCCTTCCTTGTCCGCGGTATCCAGCGTTCCGCTCAAAAACCCAGTTTCCGTCTTGGTCAAGCCGCTCTCTTCGTCTAAATAGTTTATTTCCACCGTCCACGATACGCTGGGCCCCTGCGACTCCTGGAGCTGTTTCTGCGTCTCCGAGGCCTGTTCCACGAGCTTTACCGTCTTCGCGAAGTCCATGGTATAGGTAAGCGAAGAACTCCCGTCCGCGCGGAATTCCTGCTGGTAGGCCAAGTCCAGGCAGCCGGAAAGCAATACGAGCGCGAGTAACGATACGGGAAGCAGGAGGCGTTTCATGGGCATCACGCTATGCCTGCGTTTCCCATACTATATAAACCCGACCCCTTCTTCTCGAAAAACGACGTCCGGTTCGGCAAACTGTTTTAATTCTTGTATTCCTGCTTTCGTTGATATGAAGCAATTCGTGGCCAGCGCGCCCAGCAAGCTCATCCTTTGCGGCGAGCACAGCGTCGTCTATGGAGGGAAAGCCATTGCCGTGCCCCTCGACAACCGAAAGGAATGCACGGTGACGGTTGAAGAAGTGGAAAAAGGCAAGGGAGAAATTATTGTTGAGGATGTGGTTGGCTTTGGACGCGTTTTATGCACTGGTCAGGTACTCCCAGCAGATTCCCTTTTTGCCGCCAAAACGAAGGTCATCCAGTTTATTTTGGAAAAGGAAAGCATAAACTTCGATTCCTTGCGCGTGCGCTGTGTCTTCTCGAGAAACAAGATACCCAAAGGTACGGGAGGTTCCGCCTCCGCCTTCGCTTCGTTGGCTATTGCCCTCTACACTGTTTTCGTCGTTCCTTTCACAAAAGAAAAGCTGTTCGAGGCCGTGCAAGCGGGAGAGGAAGTGGCGCACGGGGGCAAGGCGAGCGGCATCGACGCGCACACCGTGCTTTCCGACTCCCCGCAAAAGTTCTGGAAAGAGTTTGCTGGAAAAGAAACCAAGTTCCATTTTGAGCAGGTGGCGCTGGCGTTACCTCGGAATACGGTTCTGGTAGTCGTCAACACGTTGAAAAAAGGGCAAACCCCTGAAACTACGGCCTCTTTGATCCAACGCTTCGCGGAACACTACAGAATAATGCAAGTGCCTGCTGACGTGCCTGAAAAGACCAGAAACGAACTTACCACCCCGTTCAATGAAGCCGTGGAAAAAATCGCAGGGGAATTGCGGGAAAAAGGAGACGCAAAAAAACTAGGCCAATATTTGAATGACAACCATTTTCTGTTGAAAAAGGCGGGTGTTTCCAGCGAAGGCATCGAGGAAGCGCTGGCGTTGTGCAGGAAAGCGGGCGCGCTGGGGGGAAAACTGACGGGCGCAGGAGGAAGGGGCGGCGCTTGTTTTTCATTAGTGAAGAAGGAAAACGCGGAAAAGCTGGTCGAGGCGCTGAAAGAGGCTGGTTTTGAGGCGGTAATCGCTTCCTTTGACAAGAGAGGGCCTCACGTGCAGCGAGTTTAACGAGCTGATATAACCTACATGACGGTTACGATAACCTGTATCGTGGTTATCGCCCTCTTTTGGCTTTACTTGCTTGAAATGTCCTCAAGGAAACAAGACCACTTTCCCGCAGTGGCCGCTCTCCATGAGCTCGAACGCCTTCTCGTACTCCTCGAGCTTGAACCGGTGCGTCACAATCTTTTTCAGGTCGACTTTTTTGCTCGCCAGCAGGTCCTTTACCTTGTGCCACGTGTCAAAAAGTTTCCTTCCGTTGATTCCTCTTACGGTCGCCTGCTTGAACACGATGGCGTTCGTGATGTCGAGCGTGACCGGCTGGCCGAACACGCCCAAAATGGCGGCACTTCCTCCG
>SBBD01000005.1 GCA_005239845.1 archaeon
ATACCCTGCTTCTTTTCTGAGGTTCTTCGAGTACCCGAAGCGCCTGCTTATATCCAATCTTTTTTTCGTGTCTTCCTTCAATTCAAGTTCTTCCAGCAGTTCTCGCACGCTCCTTTCCCGTTCTTCTTCCTCGCGCTCCGCTTCCTCCAACTTTTTCCCGATTCCCCCTTGCTCCACGTCGTCCTTCAGCTCGGCAATGAAGTGGCTTTTCGGCAGTTCAGGCCCCTGGTAGCCGTAATGGATCCACGCATAGGTTGAAGCATGCCGTGCAATCAACGCATCCAGCTTTTCGTCTATGGAAGGCAGCTCGTCCTGTATCTCCTCCGCGTTTTTCCGGAACCATTTTTTCAGGCCCTCGCTTTCCGCAATCTGCCGGGCTATCTTTAATCTTTCCCGTTTTTCCTTTCGGAGATAGGTTCCTTTCGTGGGCATGGACAGCACGGAAAGCACTTCCGAAGCCGAGCGGCCGTCTCTTCCCTTTTCTCGCAGTTTTTCCTCAATTTCCTGTTCAATGCCTCCGAGCAGCAAGTCGCTTTCCGAAAAATCCAGCACCGTCAAGGTCGAACCCCAAATAATCGAGCCCG
The DNA here is from genome assembly GCA_005239845.1 of archaeon. GTDB lineage: Archaea > Micrarchaeota > Micrarchaeia > Norongarragalinales > SBBD01 > SBBD01. The sequence continues at coordinate 585 of SBBD01000005.1, forward strand.
CCATGACGTCCTCCAGTTCCTGCATTCTTTTTACGAGGTCCTCGTTGGTCAATTGGCGGACGTCCTCCCGCTTCACCCGTTCCCCGAATTCCAGCAATTTCCTCACATATTCTTCCGTCTTTTGCTCCAAGAGCTCCCAATAATCCTGTTCCATGATTTTGCGGAACACTTCCCTCGCGGCAGCGGCATATTCTTCCTCGTCCACGTAATAGGTTACGGTGCCGTTCCTGAACACGGCCAGCTTTTCCTTGGGCGCGTTTTTCAACGTCGGGTTCTGCAGGTAGAAGTCGATCCAATAGTAGAACGGGTATAGGTCCGCGTTGTGGTCTTCGTAGAACGCTTTCCACTGCTTCTCGTGCACGGTTGCCCCCTCCGCCACCCCGTCCTCTAGCGGCGCCTCGGCGAGTTACACTAGACCATCGTATGCGGCAGGCTAGTTATGTCCTTGTAACAACGTTCCATGTAGCTAAACGGGGGTGCTTTGATTGTTAGACGTGGCGCGCTTTGCTTTACTTCTTTTCCATGTAGCCACACGACTTCTTTCTCTGCGAGAAAGACCTCGACTAGAAAGACGGCGTTCGCTTCTACTTCTTTTCCATGTAGCCGCATCTTCCGCACGTCCGGCGGTCCGTGTGTTCGGCGAGCTTGCTCTGCACGCCGCACTTGGGGCAATTCCGGTGAGGCACATACGCTTTGGTTTGCCGTTCTTTTTTTTCAGCCATGAGTATCCACCTACGAATCGAGTTGGCCTTTGGTTACCGCGAATTTAAACAGCTGGGTTCTCTTCCTTCTTCTCTCCCGCTATTTCCTCTCCCTTCTCTTCCTTCTTCTCAGCTGCTTTTTCCTCTTTCTTTTCAGCTGCCTTGGGCTTCTTCTCTTCTTTTGCCTCTCCTGGCTTCTTCTTGCCGCTCCCCCGTTCCTGCACGTACGAGAGCTCCTGTTTCGCCGCCTTTTCCGAGTCGTACAAGCGGGCGCGAACCAACGCCGTTTTTCTTCCAAACGGATGCGCGATCTTGTCGATGAAGATGAGCGCCGGCGAGTTGCCGAACTGCTTGCTTAAAAGCTCCAGGACGTGCTTTCGGGACGGCGTCGCCTCTTCCGCCTGCAACTTGACGACGACTTCTTTCCGCTCCAACAACGGATTCTGCTTCTCGTTCACGATTTCCAGCTGCATAAAAAAATTCACCTTACTTGAGCTTCAACGCGTATTTTCCGGGCACTTTCGCGCCGATGCGCTTCCCGATTTCCGAGCGTTCCGCGTCCACGATGTAGACGGCTCCCTCGAACGTGCGCGTGCCTTCTCCATCGCACGCGGGACACTTTTCGCCTTCAAACAGCAAGCGGCAATTGCGGCATGCTTTCAGCATCTACTCTTCACCCTCTGCCTCCGGATTCGTTGCTTCCTTCCCTTCCACAACTTCCGCGGCTTTCCCTTCCTCTTTCTCTTTTTCCTCCTCCTTCTTCATTTCCTCCCGCTCTTCCTTGGCTTTCTTCTTGGCCACGACGTAATTGTATTCCTTGTTCGAGAGCTTGCCCATTCCCGCAGGACGCATGGTCAGGGCGACTTTCGAGTTGGGAATAGTGTCCTTGAAGCTCACCGTCGCGATCTTACAGCGCAGCGCGTCCCCTTTCTTGACCGTCTTCTTGCTTTCCCTTCCCACGAGGCACTGCTGCTTCCGGTCGTAGCTCAAAAACTCGTTGGCCACCTGCGAGACGTGCAGCAAGCCATCGATGGGCCCCAGCCGCACGAAGGCGCCGAACTCCACGATTTCACTCACTTCTCCCTCCAGCACTTCGTTGACCTCCAACGTGAACACGAGCGACTGGTACTGCACGTCGAAATACGCCGCCCCATCGCCTGGAAGGATTTTCCCGTCGCCCTTGATTTTCGCATGGAACACGCCGAGCACGATGCCTAAATTCTTGTCCACCGTGCGCTCGTTGCGGTCCCTCAAGATCTTGAGGGCGGCCTGGTTCAGGTTCATGCCGAACAAGTTCGGGGGGATTCGGACGCTGTCCTCAAACGTGACGAGTCGGTACATGTTTTCTAGCACCTCAAATCCATGCGGGAACGCTGGCCGCGATTACTGCAGCGGCCATCAGCGCCACCGTGTTCAACACTTTCAGCAACGCATTCAGCGCAGGGCCTGCCGTGTCCTTGAACGGGTCGCCCACCGTGTCTCCTACTACGGCCGCTTTGTGGGCGTCGCTTCCCTTGCCCCCCAAGTTTCCACTCTCAATGTACTTCTTCGCGTTGTCCCAAGCAGCTCCCCCATTCGCCATGAACAAGGCGAGCAGCAGCCCCGTCACAATCGCTCCTGCTAACAAGCCTCCGAGCGCTGCAGGCCCTAGCACAAAACCTACAATCAAGGGAGTTGTGACCGCAATCACGGCGGGTGCAAACAACTCGTGCAGAGCAGCCGACGTACTGATATCCACGCACCGCGCATAATCGGGTTTTGCCGTTCCCTTCAGAATGCCTTTGATGCTCTTGAACTGCCTTCGCACTTCCTCCACCATCTTGAACGCCGCCTTTCCTACGGCTTTCATCAAGTAGGAAGCGAACACGAAGGGCAGCAATCCTCCCAAAAACAAGCCCACGACGACGGAAGGCTCCAGCAAGTTGAGGATGCGGAGCCCCACGGCCTCCGAATACGCCACAAACAAGGACAACGCGCCCAAGGCCGCGCTTGCAATCGCAAACCCTTTCGTGGTGGCCTTCGTGGTATTGCCCACGGCATCCAGTGCATCGGTAACTTTGCGCACGCTTTCCGGAAGCCTAGCCATTTCCGCAATGCCTCCCGCATTGTCCGTGATGGGCCCGTACGCATCAATCGCGATGATGATGGCCGTGCAGGAAAGCATGGCAGACGCCGCCAGCGCGATGCCGTATACGCCAGCAAACTTGAAGGCCAACAAGACGCCTACTAAAATCGCCAGGACGGGAATGGCTGTGCTCTGCATCCCCACGGCAAGCCCTTGAATCAAATTCGTTGCTGCTCCCGTCCTGCTCGCCTGCGCGATTTCTTGGACTGGAGTGTGCTCTTTCGCCGTATAGTATTCCGTAATCTTGCTTACTACAACCGTAAGCGCTAGTCCCACCAAAGCCGCATACCAGTAGTTTATTGCCACAGTCCCTTCAAGCCCCATAGTAAACGCGAAGAACAACAGCACGGCAAACGCGAACACGGTGACGTACGTGCCCCGATTCAAGGCCTTCATGATCTTCTTGTCCTTTTCCAGCTTCACGAACTGCATTCCAAGGAGCGCGGAAATGACTCCGATGGTCCCCACGAGCAACGGCAGCGTAACCCAGACGCTTCCCTCGCCGAATGCGAGGCCGAGCAGCATGGTGGCCATGAGCGTGACCACGAAGCTTTCAAACAAGTCGGCGCCCATGCCTGCGCAGTCTCCCACGTTGTCTCCCACGTTGTCCGCAATCACGGCAGGATTCCGTGGGTCGTCTTCCGGGATTCCGGCTTCCACTTTTCCAACCAAATCCGCTCCCACGTCAGCTGCTTTCGTATAAATGCCTCCTCCCACTCTCGCGAACAAGGAAATGAGGGATGCCCCCAGCCCAAAACCGATGAGCGCGGCCACGTTGTTGAACGCCAAGTAAACGGCGGCAAGCCCCACGAGCCCCAACCCGATCACCAAAAGGCCCGTGACGGCCCCTCCCTCGAAAGCCAGGGAAAGCGCCTCCCTCAGTCCCTTTTTAGCCGCTTCCGCGGTTCTCACGTTGGCCCTCACGGAAATGCTCATGCCCACGACTCCCGCCAAATACGAGGCAAACGCGCCCAGCGCAAAGGAAAGGGCGGCCTCTTGCGAAATGCCGAACCAAAGAAGTACGGCGACCACGAGCGCAAACCCCGCGATCGTCAGAAGCTGCCTCTTCAAGTACGCTTCCGCGCCGCTCTGGATGGCTGCTGCAATCTCTTGCATTTTTGGGGTTCCCGCGTCCTTCGCGAGAATGCGTTGCACGTAATAGCCGGCGGCCGCTAGCGCTGCCAAGCCCCCTGCCAACCCGTAATACGCCAACCCGAACGCCATGCCCTTTCACCTTTCGCTTAAACTTGCAAGTAACCCCTGAAAAAATTGGGAACATCAGAGACAACCATTTACCCCAAAAACCTATATAAAGGGCACCTCTGGGGGGAAGTTTCCCCCCACACGTGCCGCCCACTCCCCCCTCCATTACCCTTTCACAATACGCGATTTAACCATTTCCCACGCTTCCCTCGCACTCGTGGTGTCCACGTATTTAGCCGCTTCCTTCCGCAACCGTCTGTCCTCGGTCACCAACGTGGCGGAAAGCTGGACCGCCGAGCACACGACGGGCCGGTCAGACCGGTCGACCAACTCGTACTTCGAGAATTCCCGCGGGGAAGGCGTCGGAACCACGGAAGCCTGCTGGCGTACGTAGTCCACGGCCGCGTTCTGCAGGTGGGGTGGCGCCTCCAGGCGTTCTTCCAGCACGCGGCGTAGCTCTTTTAGCGCATATTCGTTCGTGAACTTTTCGCACGCTTTGCTTTCCAAGAGCGGACGGGAATGCGGGACAAGCTGCGGCAACGCCGAGCCCGCGACGAGCACGTTCGTATCCAGGAAAAAGCGCGGGCGTGTCATCCGAATTCCTCGTCGTAGACCGCTTCCCCGATTTCCCGGCAGGCGGAAACCAGTTGTTCTTTCGTGATGTGCTTGCGCTGAGCCAGTTTCCGAAGCGCGTGCAAGCCCTCCTTCGAGACGACGACGGCCGGCTTCAGCAAGATGCCCTCGCTCGTTTCCACGACTTCCACGAACCCCCCGGCCCGAATGTGGGACTTTTTGCGGAGATTCGATGGAATCGTCACTTGCCCGTTCGTGTTCACCGTTACGTACGCCATGGACGCCATCACCTATTAAAATAATGATTTAATGAATTAATAAATTTTGCGCATGCGCCGTCCGCGACCTTGCCGGGCGTTCCTCCCGTTTATCCTTTCACGATCTGTGCCTTCTCCCGCAACAACAGCACTCCGGCCCCGAATTGCTTGAGCAGTTTCCTCAAGCTCTTGTCGCCCGTGGCCACCCAGACGCTTCCCTTCCACTTCCGCGCGTGCTTCAAAAGCAGCTCGTCCGGCCTCCCCCTTTCCTCCAGCACCTTCACCCTGCCTCGCTTTTCCACGAATTGCACCATGGCCCTGGCCTTGAGCCTGTCCTTGCCCTTCAAGGCCTTCAGCTCGTCCAAAACGGGACGAGGCACGAAGAATTCTACCGGCTCGTCAAACAGCTCTTCCACCTGACGGAACACGTCGATTTTGAACTGCACGGGCAACATCAAAAAATTCGCGTCCAGAAGCACTTTCATCTTTCATCGCTCTTTTTCCGTTCAAACTTTTTCTTTTCTGCGGGTGGCGTGCACGAGCATGCGCATGGCCACGGAAGCGCCCCCCCGTCCCGCGTGAAACCGCGGCGCGCTTTTTACGCTTAGCCTCCATTCCCTGTAAGGGAAAAGTGCCTCCAGTTTTTCTTGCATTTCCTCTGAAGAAATCGGGGCTCTTCCTTCTACCTCCAGCAACCGCGTCTCTGGATGCCTGAGCACTTCCACAATTCCTTCCCTCCCTGTTTTCAAGGGCTTCCAGTCGCGCGGCAGTTGAATCCACTGGTGGTCCGCGTCGAATTCCAGGACGAGGTGTCCTCCGGGCTCCACCCGGCGCTTGAGTTCCTGCAAGAAAGGCTCGCGTTCTTCCTCGCGCAAGACATGCAGCATTTGCGTGCTGAGTACGGCGCCGAATTGCTTTCCGTCTGCAAGCGGCGGGTGCAAGGCATCTCCTACGATGGCGTGCAGCCCTTCCACTTCCCTCCCCAATTCCCGCGCTTTCTTGATGGCGAGTGGTTCCCGGTCCACCGCAAGCACCTTGAGTCCTGCTTTTGCTAGGGGAATGGCGTGCCTTCCCGCTCCCGCGCCGTATTCCAATACGTGCGAGCCTTTCGGCACCTGGCGGAAAAGGGCAAGAACGTCGTGATCCGGTCCCCGCTCGCTGGCAGGCCGCTCATGCCACCGCTCCCACATTTCGCGGTTGGCCTCCCTAGCCCACGCCTCGTCCTTGCGCTCGACGGCTCCCGCTCGCCGCTTGGCCTCCATGAGCTCCGCAATCTCGTTGTCCTGCATGCTACCTTCCCAACGACGGAAAATAAAAGCCCTTACCTTGCGCCAAACCAGTGCAGTGCTGCCGGGGGATAAAACGAGCGTTTCCTCATGATGCTTGCGACCTCTCGGGCCACGCGCTCCGCTTGAATCGCGTCCTCCCAGTTGTGCGACGGCTTCATTTGCCCGCGGAACGGGTGCTCGGCAGGGTGCTCTATTTGCGGAAGCTCCAACACCGCGTCTTTTCGCCGGGCGGAGGATTTGGGGACGAGGCGGTCTTCGGTCCGAACCGCGGGGCAACTACGGTTTCCCCCCAGTTTGAGGTTCTTCCTGACCTCTTTCCCTTTTCTCTTCAGCGGGCTCGGCGGGATTCGAACGACACCTCTGGGGGCACATTCCCCACGCGTGTCGCCCCTCCCCCTGGCCCTTTTTTCTTTTGTAACGACCCTACTTTTCTTTTTTTAAAAGAAAAGCTGGGTCACGGGCTCGGCGGGATTCGGACCCACGACCTTCCGGTTTCTTCTGCCGCAGGAAAAACGGCGGGCGTTAAAAGCCGGACGCTCTAGCCAGGCTGAGCTACGAGCCCAATTGCACGGAAAACTAGACGAGATAAACATTATTAATGTGCATTCATTTAGTTCGTTTCGAGGGGATTTTCATGCTGGTTTTCGTGCTGGGAATAAAAGCGGTAGGAAAGAGCCGCGTCATTTTGGAGCTACAAAAACACGTGAAAGGCATTCGAGAGATTTCGTACGGCGACGTGATGTTGGAGATAGCAAAAGAAAAGGAAGGCTTGAAGGACCGCGAACAGATTGCCGCCTTGCCTCCCGCAAAACAAAAGAAAATCCGGGAAGAGGCCGCCAAGAGGATCCGTGCCCTTGCCGACCAGCAGCCCTTCGTTTTCCTGAACACGCACGGCTTCATCTACACGTTGCCTCACCACTCCTATTTGCCCGGCAGCCCGGACTCCGTGAGCGACGTGTTGAAGCCCGACTTCGTGCTGCTGGTGGAAGCCGCCCCTCAGGCCATTCTCGAGCGCAGGCAAAAGGACTTGAAAGAAGGAAGGAAGCGAGAGCTAGGTTCCTTGAAGGAAATCGAGGAAGCCCTTTCCTGCGAGCGCGTGGCCGCGCTCCATTTGGGGATGCGGTACGGGTGCAACGTCAAGATTTTCGACAACACGGCTCCGGCAGAGAAAAACCACGATGTTCCGGCTTTAGCGGCGCTTTTTAAAAGTCTGAGCGAGTAAGGGCCTCTTATGCGTAAGGCTCAGACGGGAAGCGAGTACCTCGTCCTCGTAGGCGGCGTCATTTTCATCGGCATCCTCATGTTCCTCTTGCTGCGGGGGCAGCTGCTCCCGCAAGCCGGAAACCGTTTGCAGCAAGGTTCCTCGAAATACTTGGACGAGTTCGGCAAGCCCTACTTGTGCTACGATTCCTTCGACGCTTCCGGCGACGAGTCCCGCTGGAAAACCAACGGCGGCCTTTGGCGCATAGCGAACGGCGTTTACCAGCAGGAAGCTGTCGATCCCGGCCGGTCCCTTTCCACCTTCTGCGACTCGACGCTGGGGAATTACTCCATTCAAGCGGATGTGAAGCACGGCGTCGGTATTCCTGGCTCTTCAGCGGGCCTGTTAGCACGCGCCAACACCGCGGGCGGCTACGTCTGCGAAGCGAGCTTTAACAAATTCCTCTACCTGAGAAACTGTCCGACGTGGACTACTTGCGCTCTTCTTGCCTCAGGCTCCTTGGGGGCTTCCTTCGATGCAGCCAAAGGATACACCATCAAATTTACGCTCAAAGGCCCCTCGCTGACGTGTTCCATTGGGGGTTCCTCGATTTCTGCTACGAATCAAATTCGCACGGTGGGAGAAGTCGGCTTGACGACCGATTCCGCTTCCGCCTCTTTCGACAACGTGAAAGTCGCCTCTTCCTAAATCGGTTTTTCTTTCCCTTCTTGCTTTTAATTCCGACTTCGAGGCGGCTTCTCCCGTTTCCTGCTTTATCGCGTTCGTCGCCTCCTCTTCGTCCCTTTTTCGTCTTGTCTCGGCCCCCTGCGATTTTTTTTTAACCTCCTTTCCTCTCTCGCCTTCCTCTACACTCAGAATTCGTTTCATGGCTTCCATGTCCCAGAAGCATGCTTTTTAAGCGGCACGCCTTTTCCCTTTTCATGCGATACCTGAAGAGCCGCTCGCAGACCGCCTTGGAGTACCTGTTCCTCGTCGCGGGAGCGCTGCTGTTCGTCCTGTTCGTGGTCCTCATCTTGCGCGGGGGCATCCTGCCCCGCACGACGAACAAGATTTCGGAAGACGTGAAGTCGTATTTCGACAAGCACGCCCGCTACTACCTGTTCTTCGAGAACTTCGACACGGGCACTTCCTACCGCTGGGAAAACGACACGGAAGGGTGGAGCGTGCAGAATGGAGTGTATGTGTCCCCGAATTCAGGCAAAAGCGTCGTGGGGCTCACCCTCTCCAATTTCTCGTACACGGCATTCGTAGACACCTCCGATTTCGGAACTGGCGGCTTGGTTTTCCGCTACCGCAACCGAACCAACTATTATGACGTTTATGTTCAAGATTCCCCTAAAACGGTGTATTTGCGACGCATTATAAACGGGGGCGGCCCAGCATGGACTTCAAAGCCCATTACGGCCGAGCCTCGGAAGGGGCTGTACCTGCGCGTGGACGCGAACGGCACCAACATTACTGTCTACGTCAACAACGTGGCATTTATTTCCGAGATTGATTCAACCGCTAACCCGGACTTGGAAGGCCGTGTTGGCGTCGAGGCCATCGCGGGATCCACGAAATTCGATGACGTCGGCATCTTTTCGTGCGTGGGGCAGTGCGGAACCTGAGGCGGTAAAAGAGGCAAACCCTTTTGGCGGCAATGCCTGCCTTTAAAGAACGAGGAACGAAGATTCATGGGTTACTTCGGGAAGAGGAAGCTGAAGATGAAAAAGAAGCCGGACCAACGCAGCCAGACCTCCCTCGAATACGTGTTCTTGGTGGGGGGAGCGCTCGTGTTCGTCGTCATCGTCTTTCTCGCGTTGCGGGGAGGCGCTTTCAGTACGGGAGGAAACCGCGTCGCCAACCAAGCCGGAAACTTCCTGAACGTGTACGGCAAAAGCTACCTGCTCTACGAAAACTTCGACGACGGTTCCACCAAATTGTTCCGGAACGCCACCTC
>SBBD01000187.1 GCA_005239845.1 archaeon
GGTCACCCTCTGCGCGTAAAAAGGAGGCAGAAAAGAGCATGGAAAGAAGCAAGGCTAGAGACAACAGCGGAAGCCGTTGGTTGAGAAATGGGTAGTCCGAGTTCAAGGTCATTGCAAGTCAAACCAAATGTCGTAGCTCATGTACGTCGGAGTCTTGGCCACGATGATTTCGTAGTTGATGGTGCCGAAGCCGTTCGTGCTCGTGAAGCTTCCGAGCTGCGTGCAGAAGAAGTAGTTGGTGCTCGGGGGAGCCGTGTTGTCGTAGAGGATTGCGGTCCTGCGGTTGTCGGTGGTGTTCAACACGCTCGCGTTGTTGACCCCGCAATACGGTTCAATGGTTGTCACATCGAAATGGTAGCTCAAATTGTAGGCTCCCGTCAAGGAAAAGTTGCCGTTCACCGTAGCGTTCGTGGAAGCATTGAGGAATACGGAGCCTGGCGTAGCGCCCGCTTTGAAAAAATAGAGCTTGCCGTATTCGACGTTTTTCTGGTAGAGCACGTTTCCAGTGGCGGTATTGTTGCGCACCTGAATAGACATGTTGCCGTAAAAGCCCACATACATTTGCGCCCTTCCCGTGATGTTCGTGTTGTTGGCCGTGCCGTTCTGGGAAGGCACTTGCCAGTTCGTGTAGTCGGATTGCGAGGGAACGGCGTACACACTAAAGGCTAGGAACAGCACGAAGAGTGCTATGGCTGCTGCTACGGTTGCCGACGTTGGCATGCCCACACAGTTCTTACCGGCGCTTCTTTTTTGGAGAAGGCCGGCTTACCCCTTTTTTCTGAGCGTGAACTGGATTTGCAAAAGCACGACCCGCTTTTGAAGGTTGCGGCCGCATTTTTTCGTTCTTGAAACGAGCAGGCGTTTGGAGTCTGGAATGCGCCAAGATTTTCACGTGGTGGATCACGTTCCTTTCCGCCTTCTTCTGGTTCAATTCTTCTTTGGCGAGGTATTGTTCACGCAAGGCCTTTAATGCTGCGAGACGAGCTTCCAGTACCTGGTCGGAAGTGGGAGGCTCGGCCGTGGCCATGGGAGAGGCGGCCATGGCGGAAGAACTGGTTTGAAGCTGTTGTGCCATGGTTTTTTGCTCCTGCGTTTTTTGAGAGGCGCCGGCAAGCTTGCGCTTGTCCCTCCACGTCACGAAAGGCCTTTCTTTAGAAGGCGGAGAGGCGGAAGTGGCAGTACCTGGGGCCGGAGTTGGAGAAACAGATGGTTGCTCTTGGGTTTCCTTGGATTGCTGAAGCGTAGGAGCTTTTGTTTCTGGGACAGCAGGTGGAGAGGGAGTAGAGGCTAGAACAGATGAGGTGGTTTGGGGTGACGAGGGAAGAGGTTGAAGGGAAGGAGTAGAAGCTGAAACAGGAGAAGTTTTTGGAGAGGGAGTTGGAGGGGCAGACACTTCTTCCCCTTTTTTCGTCATGCGCAAAGGCTTCGAGGAAAGCACGGCTTCCTTGGAGCGCAGCGTGGAAAACAGGGAGCCAATCGTTTTCTTCAGCAATCCGCCCACTTGCTTGCGCCGGTCTTCCGCCACTTTCTGCACTTGCTCGCGCGCTTGTTCCTCCAGCTGGCGCTGCAGCGCGTCGAGTTCTTGCTCGGAAAGCGAAGCGGATTCTCCTTTTCCGACCAGCTCCTTCTCCGAAAACGTCATCGGCGCACCCGTCGTTCCAGAAGCATTACCGCCTTCTTCTCCGCCTTTTTCAGCAACGGTTTTTACCACGGCAGGAGCCATTGCTTTCTTCTGTTGCTGGAGCGCGGTAGCCAACGTGGGGGAAATCGTGGCAGAAAGAGAAGCGACGGAAGCAGCTTCAGAGGGAGATGCAGGAGAAGCAGAGGCTTCCATACTCTCTTCTTCTGAAATAGGCCCCTCTTTATCTTCAGCTGGTTCGGAAATGGCTTCCTCTGCCGCTTCCTCTAACGACTGCACAATCTGTGTTTCCTTCACGTCCTCCGACTTCCTGCCACCAGCAATCTTGGAGAACTCCGACTGCATTTCCTTCTCGAGTTCCGCAAGCTTCTTCAGGTTGGCTTGCTTGACGCGGTCGTAGTCCGGCTTGGAAATCGCTTTTTCCAGGAACTCTTCCTCGTTCGTGAGCAGCACGAGCTCGATGCTCTCCTTTTGCTTCTTGAGTTCCTTCAAAGCGTGGGGCAGGTCGCGGCCCTGCTCGGAAAGCATTTGCTTTGCCTCCAGCTCCTGCAGCTTGAGCTGCCAGTCGTCGCCCGCCTTCTTCAAGTCCGTCACGTCGCTCTTGGTGGCCAGCTCGTTCATCTTCGCGTTGTTGCTCTCCACCAACTGCACCAAGTCTTTCATGCTCTCTGCCAACAAGTCCTGCTTTCCCCGGTACATGTTGAACTCCTCCAAGCGGCGGTTCAAGTCCACGAACACTCTCCCGATTTCCTCGCCCAGGCGGTCCGCTTTTCCCACGGTACGGTCCACTCTAGCGGCCTTTTCCGCGATGTCCTTGTTGACTTCCGCGATGTTCTTCAAGCTGCCGATGCTCTCCAAGAGCTCCTTGACGCTGTTCACACGCTGCGCCAGGTCCTGGCCCATGGTCTCCTGCTTTTCCATGCGCATGGAAAACTCGCCGAGCTGGCGGTCCCTCTTCTCCAATTCCTTCAGGATTTGTTGCGGGTCTAAGTCTTGCACCATGTCAATGAAGCGCGTGACTTTCGCGTCCTGCTCCTTCGTGGCCGCATCTCTTTCAAAAAGCATCTGCCGCAATTCCCCGACGCTTTCCATAATGTGCCCCAATCGTTCCTCCAGCGAGTTCCTCATTTCAGAAAGCCCGTCCACCTTGACTTTCAGCTTCTCGAGCTCGAGGACGATTTTTCCGGAGGCAACGGA
>SBBD01000144.1 GCA_005239845.1 archaeon
ACCCCCGAAGTTGCTTCATCCTCCCACGCACCCGATCAGCACGTCGGGAGCCTCTTCAATCTTTTCCAGCTGCCGTTGCGCTTCCAGCCCGATGACGGTTTGGTGGAGGAGGACGTGGTTGAGCACGCTCCCGAGAGAATACTTCGCGTTTTTGGTGGAAACCGTTTTCTCTATCGCTTCGCTAATCGCGATTCCCAAACTTCCGGGGTGGTCCGGTTTTTCCTTCAGCACTTTCCTTCCATAATTCGTTTCCTTGCTGGGGGACGCGTGCACTTTTGCGCCGTAGCTTTCCATCACGATTTTCCGGTAGGGCTTCTGCTGGAAGCTCGCGTTCACCATGAACACCTCGCACTGCAAGCTAAAGAGGAGGCTGGCATAGGCCAGCGCCGTGCCCCACTGCCCCGCCCCCGTCTCGGTCACGAGCGTCTGCGTGCCTTCTTTCGCGTTGTAGTACGCCTGCGCGATGGCCGTGTTGGGTTTGTGCGAGCCGCACGGGTTCAACCCCTCGTGCTTGAAGAAGATTTTGGCGGGAGTCTTAAGCTTGGCTTCCAGTCTTTTCGCTCGGAACAACGGGCTAGGTCTTCCCATCATGAGCAGCGCATCCCTTATTTCTTCCGGAATGGGGATGTTCCTTTCCTGCGACATTTCCTGCCTGATCACTTCTTTCGGAAAAATGGCTTGCAGCTCTTCGGGTCTTACGGGCTCTTTCGTTGCCGGGTTCAGGGGAGGGGAAAGCGGCACCGGCAGGTCCGGCAAAATGTTGTAGTAAAACCGCGGCAGCTCGCTCTCGTCCAGCGTCATCTTCAACCCGTTTCCCTTAGGCTTCATTTTTTCCACCTCTTCTCTAAACTCGTTTTTTCTAGTTTTTCTCGTTCCCACTATTCTTCAAGCGTTTCACCTTCTTTCAAGCATCCAGAGAACACGCTTTTGCCCAGTTCCGTCAGCTGCACGGGAAAGCCGTTCTCCGCTGCAATCAGTCCGAGCTCCTTGAGCTTACGTATCGCCCTTCTTGCCGTGGGCTCGCTTACTTTCTGCGTTTCCGCCACGAACAAGGCGAGTGCGGTGGCGTTGAAGCCCATGGGGATGGCGTCCGCTATTTCTTGGAAAACCCGTTTTTTCCTTGCAGAGGAAAAGAGCAGCGCACAAGCCAGGGACGCGAGTTCCTTGTTTCCTAAATCAGGCGAGGCCTCCGCTGGTTGTGCTTCCGCCATCGGAATCTTTTCTCACCAGCGTTCCCCATCTTTTCCACCAAATAAAACTAGTGTTCTTTTTGTATGCTTTTCCAAATAAAAGCCTTTCCTGTCACGAAAACGACGCCTAGACGCGCTTCAACGGGCTCACGAGGTCAACGAAGCGTTTCTGAAGTCCGCTGCTCGGGTTCCAGCCCGTATGCAAATCCTCGTGCAAGCCATCCATTTTCTTCATGTCCTTTGCGGAAATCGAAAAATCGAAGACGTCCGCGTTCTCCTCAATCCTTTCCACGTGCGCCGACTTCGGCAAGGGAACGGTACCGTGCTGGAGGCACCACCGGATGAGGAGTTGCGCCGCGGTCTTCCCGTACTTTTCCGCCAGCTCCAAAAGCAACGGCTCTCCGAGCTTCCTTCCCCTCGTTAGTGGGCTATAGGCTTCCACCAAAATGGCGTGCTTGTTGCAGTATTCCAGCAATTCCTTCTGGTACAGAAACGGCGAGAATTCCACTTGGTTTACGGCAGGAGCCACTTCCGTTCTTTCAAGCAGCAGTTCTAGGTCGCTGATGCCAAAGTTGCTTACCCCGATGCTCCTGCACTTTCCTTCCTCTTGGAACCGTTCAAACTGCTTCCACGTGTTGAGGCTTTGGGGCACGGGCCAGTGGATCAAGTACAAGTCCACGTAATCCATCCGCAGGTTGTGCAGGCTCTTCTCGAGTGCTTGCCTGGGGTTCCCGTGGTCCGCATTCCAGATTTTCGTCGTAACAAAAACGGCTTTCCTTTTTACCCCCAGCTTCTTTTCCGCTTCCCGTACCGCCCTGCCCACTTCCGCCTCGTTCTCATACAAGGCAGCCGTATCAATATGCCTATACCCCGTCTTCAAGGCGTACAACGTGGGTTTTTCCGCTTCCGTTCCCGGCATCTTGTACGTGCCGAACCCCAGAATGGGAATCGAGTGGCCGTCGTTCAGCTTCCAACGCGTCTGCAGGGAAAGCTTTCCTGAAGTCATGATTGTTCAACGCGTGCGTGGTTTTTCTACCTTGTGGATTCGGCAGCATGGCTTGCCGCGTTCTTCTGTCTTTTTTTCATCGCGTGAACTCGAGGCCTTGCCCTTGCTTGCCGGCGACTCGTTTTGCTCCCACGAGGATTCCGTCGTGGCCGTTGCCGCTAACGTCCTTGACACTGGAACCGCCCGCTTCCTCGAAGGAGTAGTGCGCTACAAGCTTTCTTCCATTGGATAGGTCCCAAATCTTGACTTCGTCGATGACTCCGATGAATTGCTGGTACATGCCTTCTTCGGATTCTCTTCCTATGTACAAATCGCTTTTGTTAGAAGGATATATTGGAGC
>SBBD01000194.1 GCA_005239845.1 archaeon
CCAACAGCACGACTAGGTTGGTGTACGTTTCGGGTAATGGGTCTATTTTTGCGGTGTTTAATGGGACGGCGAATGGTACGGCTAATGTGAATGCGACGGCGGTGCGGGATTTGGGTATTACGAATTCTTCGGGTAACGTCACCGTTACGGCAGGCAATATCGTGAATGTGACGGGGAGTGCGAATGCGAGTTCGGTCGTGGCGGGTGCGCAGGTGCTTTATACGGTGGTGGGGAGTGATGCGTTTGGGAACGTGAATAATTCGGGTGGGTTTAACTTTACTCCGAATAGTACGAGCATTTTGAGCTATGTTTCCGGGAACGAGTCGGTGAGCGGCGTGTTCCAAGCTAGGGCGGCTGGTACGGCGAGCGTGAACGTTTCTTCCGCGCGTGATGTCAGCGTTTGGAACAGTACCATGACGAACGTGACGGTTACGGCAGGCAATATCGTGAATGTGACGGGGAGTGCGAATGCGAGTTCGGTCGTGGCGGGTGCCCAAATCTTGTATACGGTGCAAGGAAACGATGCCTTCGGCAACGTGAACAATACGGGCGGCTTCAACTTCCAGCCTAACAGCACGAGCATTTTCAAGTATGTTTCTGGCAATGGCTCGACGCAGGCCGTGTTCAATGTGACGGCTAACGGAACGGCGAGCGTGAACGTTTCTGCTGTGCGGGACTTGGGCATCTGGAACCGTACGATGACGAACGTGTCGGGTACTGCTGGGAACATGGTGAATAGTACGGTGTCCGCCAATGCCTCCACGATTGCCACAGGGAAGCAGGTGGGCATTACGGTGAAAGGCTATGACGCGTATGGGAATGAGAACCATACGGGTGGCTTCAATTTCTACACCAACAATACCAGCATATTGGTGTATGTTTCTGGCAATGGTTCCATTTTTGCCGTGTTTAATGGGACGGCGAATGGTACGGCTAATGTGAATGCGACGGCGGTGCGGAATTTGGGCATCACGAACTCTTCTGCGAATATTACGGTTGGGTCGACAGCCAGTTACGCGCTTTCCGCCAACAACACTTCCCCGGGTCCAGGGACAACCGTGACCGTTACCGTGACGGCGAAAGACTCCAGCGGAAACACGGTGACGAGCGCTTCCAACAGCGTTACCCTTACGGCCAGCGCGGATTCTTCTGCGCTCATCAAGTTGAATGGAGTCACCCAGACCTCGGCCAGCAGCTCTCTGTCCAGCGGGGTGGTAACGTTCACCGTGTATTACCCGTACGGCGGAACCGTTTCCTTGTCCGCTTCTGACGGCACCAACACGGGTTCCTTGTCCCTCACCTATACTTCGGGTGGCACGACCACCACGACGAGCGGCAGCAGCGGCTCCACGTATGTTCCGACTCCCGTCCCAACTCCAACGCCCGAGCCAACGCCTGAACCTGAAACTCCATCTGGGCCTTCTGCTCCGATTCAAACGCAAGTGTTGGACTCCAGCTCCTCCGTGCAAGGCTCTTTCACGACCGGAGGCGCGACGTTCACGCTTTCCTACAAGACCGAAAAGCCCTTCCAAGGAGAACTCACGTATAAGCTTCCCTTCTCCTACCGAGACTTCCAGAGCGGCCAAGTGGTCTTGAGCCCGGCTCCGAAAAGCGTCAAGGAAGGCAGCTTGCTGGTTACGTGGGACGCCAGCTTAAAGGCCGGCGAGACGTTCAAAGCCACGGTCAAGGTGCTCAAACCCGTAGCCAAAACGGTTCTCACGAGCTTCCAGGTTCCCACCGTGAAAAGCAAGCCAAGGCCTCCGGCGGCTACCACCGTTCCTCCATCGCCCACTCCCACGCCTCCCGTGTCGGCTGCCGGAGTCGCTCAGCCTCCCCAGCCCGAAGCCCCCAACTACGCCTTGTGGGCCGTCATCGCCATCGTCGTCATCGGCGTGGTGGGCTACTACCTTTCCACCCGCAAGGACTTGAAGAGCAACCGTTGATGGAGGGCGCGCAAAAGGCACACACGCTCTCCTCCTTTTTCTTTTCGTTTTCCTTTTTTTTCTTTACTGGCCTATTGCGTTGCAAGGGGGAGGATTCTTTTCTGTTTCTTACCCCTTTTTTCCTGCCTGTCCGCTTTCCTCTGCCGACGTTTTTTCCCAGCGAAAAGAAAACGTTTTTAAATTCCCTCAACGAATAAACTAGTTCCCTTTAAAGCTAGCATTCTCCCGTTCTATTGTCCGGTGTTCCTCATGAAGAAAATGGAGCTTACCAAGTACGAGAAGGCCCGCCTTGTGGGCGCCCGAGCCCTCCAGCTCGCCGCAGGCGCGCCCTACCTCGTCAAGCTGGCCAAACCCGAAGTTTCCGCCGTCAAAGTCGCCCTTCTCGAACTCGAAAAAGGCGTTCTGCCGCTGCACGTGGTGCGCGAGGGAGTCAGCGCATGACCTCCTTAAAAGTATTAGCGGACGAAAAGGACTATTTGGAAGTCCTTCTCGAGAAAGAGGACGTGGGCTTCACGAACCTGCTCGTGGAAAAGCTGTTGAAGGACAAGGACGTCACGTTTGCCGCCAGCGCCTACGACCACCCTCTTCGTGGCAACCCCCTCCTCAAGGTCAAGGGCAAGAACCCGCGCAAGCACTTGAAGGAAGCCATCCGCGAGGCCCGCAAGGAACTCGAAAGCCTGAACGACTTGCTGGACAAAAAAACCAAGTAAAACCCGTCTTAAGCCTCTTCTTTCTCTCTCCCTAAAACCAATTCCTGTCTGCTTTATTTTTTCCTTCAGATCATTTCGTAGCTTACTCCCGCCCCTTGCAGCGCCTCCTCCACGTTCTTTCTTACGGCACTCTTCATGCTGTTCTTTTCCACGAATGCCCCCTCTACTTTCTCCGCCGTCTTCATAACCGCCTGTTCCACCATTTCCCTCGTAACGAAGGGGCAGAGGTACTTGCTCGCCACGTGGGAGAACGCGTACTCTTTTTTCTCCATTTCCGCGAACTTTCCCAAGTAGTGCATGCCCCCGAACCCCAGCACGACCTTCTCCTTCCCACCCTCCGCCATTCCAGCCG
>SBBD01000148.1 GCA_005239845.1 archaeon
CCCGCGGTGCTGCGCGCGCTTCTGCAAGGAAAACCCGTCGAGCTCCAGGCACGCCTCAGGCCATAACTCGGTCGAAGCAGTTCCCCTAACTCCCCCTTTCCCATCCCCCTCGCTCGTTCAGCAAGTCAACCTCCCGGCTTCCAAGACCCCTTTCCCGTTTTCCGCTCTTCTCCCGCTTGTTTTTATTTGCCTTGTCCCCCTACATTCCCATGCTTTCCGCCAAACAAGCCGCCCTCCTGCTGTCGGCGCTCATGCTGTTTTCCAATGCGCTCGTCTATCTTCCGTTCTGGCTCACCGCGGACGACTTCCTCGGAGTTCCTTTGGCGCAGACGGGAATGGATGTCGTGAAGCGATATTGGGACGGCCCCCTCTACGTCGTAGTCTCCCAAACATTCTACGCTCCCTCCACCCTCTTTTCCTTCGGCCCGCTTCCTCCAACCTATTACGCCGCCCACCTCGTCCTTTACCCGCTTTCCATCCGCCTTCTCTCCTTCCTCGCCTCACCCTCCGACGCCATGCTGCTTTCCACGTTCCTCTTTTCCATCGCTTCCGTCCTCGCGTTCTACTTTTTCGTGAAGGACTTCCATTATTCCAAAAACCCGCTGTGGCTCTCCACCGTCTTCATTTTCTTTCCTGCACGATGGCTCATCTATCATTCCGTGGGCGCCACCGAGGCTCCTTTCATCTTCTTCTCCCTCGCCTCGCTCTACTTCTTCAAAAAAGAACGCTATTGGCCCTCCGCCGTTTTCGGCATGCTCGCCGCTCTCACGCGCATCTTCGGCGTCTGGCTGTTCGTCTTTTACTCCCTGTTCTTCCTCTGGAAAAAACGCTCGGAGTGGAAAAGGGCCGTGCCCTTCCTGCTAATCCCCTTTGCTCTCTTCCTGCACTTCCTCTACTATCATTTCGTTTACAACGACTTTTTCGCCTACTGGCGCGTGAACTCATTCGTTCTTTCCTCCATGCCCTTCAACTCCCTCCTTTCGTATGGAGGCCCTGCCGTCGGCGAATACTGGCTTTTGCTTTACGCCTTGTACGGCGCCGGCATCGCCCGCCTCTACGAGCAGAAGCGCCACGACCTCGCCCTCTACTCCGCGCTGCTCTTCCTCCCCACGCTCTTCATTTCCTTCAACGACATCGCGCGCTATTTGCTTCCCATCTTCCCCTTCGCCCTCCTTATCGCGTTCGATGACGTCGTCAACCTGAAGCTGGCCCGCTGGCTCTTTCCTGCCTTCGTCTTCGGCGCGTTGGTGCAGGCTTGGTACACCCTGCCCTTAAACCTCATGCCTGCCGACCAGTACGCGCGGCTGCTCGGATTGCTGTGATTTTTATGGCGTGGTTATTCCCCAAACAAGCCGCGCCGCCCAAACACCTCTTTCCACCACTTCCAACGCCTTTCCTAGCGTGGTTGGCTGAAAAGCACAACTTGAATGAAGAAGGGCGGAAAGCGTTGCTGCTTCTCGAAGAAAACCGCGAACAATTTCCAGGGCTTCGTACGCTACTGGTGCGGTCTCTTGGAAGGTCTGTGCCTGTCCTTCAACAACGGAAAAAGGAGCGGCGGCTGCTACTCGGCGGCGTTGTCCTTTCCGGCGCTTTGGTAAGTGCCGCCCACCAGTATGCAACGGGCAGGCCCTACGCGGTTCATAACCTGCGGCTCGGCACGCTGCTTGCTCTCCCCCTCTTCTTTGCGGCGCGGTACGCCGACATTGCGTCTACTCGGCGGTTTTTGTACACGGCCGCGTATCAACGACGGCGGCTCCTTGTCCAACACCACCAAGACCTGCCCCCGCAAACCCTTCACGCACTTTTGCCTCACCCTCTGAGTTATGAGACCAATCCCTTCGCTACTCGCCATAACTTAGGCGCTTTTCAAGGTCGTTTTCGCGTGATGCGTCGAGCTGCAAAGCAAAGCCTAGGCTATTACGCCCTTGCTTCCCCGTTCGTCCCACCCCTCGCTTTCAGTGCCGTTGGTGCCGTGTTCATGAGTTTGGCCCTCCACAACCTATCTGCTCCCCGCCACATCACGGAGCGATTCAGGAAAGCGGGCGCAGAAATTCAAAAGTTACAACGCCTGCTCTCCCAAACAAAGCGAGGGAACTAGTCATGCCTTCCCCAAACCCTCATTTGTCCCAAGTGTTCCTCTACGACTTGTCTTATGTTGAGCCCCTCCTCGAATTGGCCGACTTTTCAGGCAAAAGCGTTTTGGAAATCGGTGCAGGAGACGGCATTGTAACCGAATACTTGGCTATGCATTCAAAAAAAGTAACTGCCCTGGAAATTGACGTCCGGCTGGCCAACGAATTGAAACGCCGTCTTGCTTCTTACAAAAACGTGGAAATCGTTTTTGCGGATGCTTTGCAGTATCCCTTAGATTCTGAAGTTATTGTCGGATTCCTTCCCTACCATTTGTCCTCCCCTCTACTTTTCCGCATCCTGGGTTCGGAGTTCGAGGACGCCCTCCTGTGCTTGCAGAAGGAATTTGCCTTGCGCCTCATTGCAGAACCCGATTCCAAGGATTGGTC
>SBBD01000059.1 GCA_005239845.1 archaeon
AGCGCTTGTACCAGGGAAGCGGAGCCATCAGCAAGCAGTTGCGCGTCGTGGACATAAAAAATTTCGACGTCGAGTGTTGCGGAGGCACGCACTGTCATAATACAGGAGACCTGGGTTTCTTCAAGCTCAAGGGCGTGGAGCAAGTGCAGGATGGAGTGATCAGGCTAAGGTATGTGGCGGGCCTCAAAGCATTGGAACTCGCACAAAAGCACGAGACCTTGTTACAGGATTCGGGTTCCGTGTTTTCCGTGCAGAATGAAGAACTGGTGAACGTGAGCAAGCGCTTTTTCGAGGAATGGAAGCAACGGGGAAAGGAACTGGAAAAACTGAGGAGGAAGATGGCGGAGGCGCTTGCGGAATCGTTTGTTGCAAAAGCCAAGTCGGAACATGCGCTTTTGGTGGAGGAAACCGTTTCTCTGGACGCTCCTTCCCTGGAATGGCTGGCCCGCAACATCGCTGAAGAGCCTTCCTTGTGTGCCATTCTGAAGAACGAGGAAGGATTCGTGGTTGCTGCCTGCAACGAAAAAAGTCGCGAGGATGCCGTCGCCTTGCTGAAGAAGGCGGGCGCCAAGGGAGGAGGAAGCAGGCAACTGGCTAGGGGAAAAATAGTGAAGGAATAATTGTTTTCCCTTAAAAAACGTTTAAAAATCTTGGGAGCCCAACTGTTTGTAGGCTGATTCTGCTCGCGTTTTGCGTGCGTATAGTCCTTGCCCGTAAGACTTTGGTGCGAATGGTACGGCCTTTGTGTTTCATGATGGTGTTTAACGATGGCAAGAAAGGAAGAAATCGTCGAGCGCGTAGCCAAGCTCATGCGCAACACGCAGAACATTCGAAACATGGGCATCGTGGCGCATATCGACCACGGCAAGACCACCCTCAGCGACTCCCTCATTGCGCTCGCGGGCATGATTTCCACCGAACTTGCAGGAGAACAGCGTGCGCTCGACTACGACGAACAAGAGCAAGCGAGAGGCATTACCATCAAGGCCGCGAACGTCTCCATTCCCTACGATTACGAGGAGCACTCCTATCTCATCAACTTGATCGACACTCCCGGACACGTGGACTTCGGCGGCCATGTCACGCGCGCCATGAGAGCCGTGGACGGAGTCATCCTCGTGATTGATGCCGTGGAAGGCGTCATGCCGCAAACGGAAACCGTGTTGAGACAGGCGTTGCGTGAGAAAGTCAAGCCCGTGCTTTTCATCAACAAGATCGACCGTTTGATCAACGAACTCAAGCTGGACTCAAACGGCATGCAGCAACGATTCCTCAAGATCATTGCGGGCGTGAACAAGCTCATTGACGGGTTCGGGACGGAAGATTTTAAGAAGCAATGGACCATCGAGGTCATGAAAGGCAACGTCGCCTTCGGCACCGCATTCAACAAGTGGGCCATCTCCGGTAAGCAGATGAAGAAAGCGGGGATATCGTTCAAGGACGTCTACCAAGCGTGCGTGGACGGCAAGCACAAGGAATTGCAGGAAAAGATTCCTTTAGGCCCCGTCATCATGGACATGGTCATCAACCATTTGCCCAATCCTTTGGAGGCACAGAAATACCGCATTCCCATCATTTGGAAGGGCGACTTGGATAGCCCTCAAGGAAAAGCCATGGTTTCCTGCGATGCCAGCGGCAAGGCGTGCTTCATGGTGACCGCCATCCAAATGGACCCGCATGCCGGAGAAGTGGCCGTGGGAAGGCTCTATTCGGGAACGCTACACAAAGGCACCGACCTGTACTTGGCGGCACAGCACGGCCGCGAGAAGTTGCAGCAGGTGGCCGTCTACATGGGCCAGGACCGCTTGCTCGTGGAGGAAGTGCCTGCCGGCAACATCGTGGCGCTCGTGGGTTTGAAGGAAGTGTATTCGGGAGAGACGGTTTCCGAGGACGAAATCACGCCTTTCGAGCAAATCAAGCACCACTCCGTTCCGGTCGTGACGAAGAGCATCGAGGCCAAGAATCCGCGCGACCTCGTAAAGCTCGTTGAGGCCTTGAAGAAGTTGGCCAAAGAGGATCCCACGCTCAAGGTTACCATTAACCAGGAGACGGGAGAGCACCTCATGTCCGGCATGGGCGAACTGCACTT
Organism: archaeon; assembly: GCA_005239845.1. Classification (GTDB taxonomy): domain Archaea; phylum Micrarchaeota; class Micrarchaeia; order Norongarragalinales; family SBBD01; genus SBBD01. The sequence continues at coordinate 2,090 of SBBD01000059.1, forward strand.
GGAAATCATCGAGTACAAGCTCAAGAACGAGAAGAAGGTGGACATCGTCACTTCTCCGCCCATCGTGGTCTACAACGAGGCCATCACGCAGGAAGGCCCCGAACTGGAGGGCAAGTCCCCCAACAAGCACAACAAGTTCAAGATCAACGTAGAACCGTTGGAGGAAGGCGTGCTGAAGGCCATCAACGAGGGCACCATCACCGAACAGAAAAAGGGCAAGGAACTCCAGAACCTCTTGATTGATTCGGGCTTGCCACGCGACCAGGCCAAGAGCGTCATCGTCATTTCCGGCTCCAATTTGTTTCTCGACATGACCAAAGGAGTCCAGTACCTGCAGGACATCCAGGAATCGTTGGTGGGCGCTTTCGAGGAGGCCATGGCGCAAGGCCCGCTCGCAAAGGAAAAAGTGGTGGGCGTCAAGGTCATGTTGAACGATGCCACCATCCACGTGGACCCGGCGCACCGAGGGCCCGCGCAAGTTTTTCCAGCTCTCAAAAGGCCGATTTACGCCGGCATGCTCATGGCGAACTGCACGCTCTTGGAACCCAAGCAGATGCTCTTCGTGAACGCCCCCGCAGACTACTTGGGCAACATCACCGCCAAAATCCAAGGAAGGAGGGGGCAGATCGTGAGCATCGAGCAGGAAGGGGAGGCCGTAGCCGTGTCCGCCAAAGTCCCGGTTTCCGAAATGTTTGGTTTTGCGAACGAAATCCGGGGGGCGACGCAAGGAAGGGCCGCTTGGTATTACGAGTACGCGGGCTACGAGAAGCTTCCCCGCGACCTGCAGGCCAAAATCGTCACGCAAATCCGCAAGCGCAAGGGCGAGCCCGAGACGCCTCCTACGGCAAAAGACTTCCTGGAATAGTTTTAGTTGAATTCTTACACAAAAAGACGCCGCCAAGCTATCTATTTTTCAAGCGGCCATAAGCGGCTAGTCCCCCTAGTACAAGAAGAGCGCTTACCGAAACATAGGCGGCCACCGTTGAGGAAAGACTCAATTCGTATCTTACCTCCACTTCTCCGTTTTCGACAGGGACTACCAGCAAAGCAGGAATTCCTTCGTATGTGTTTACTGGCTTTTCATTCACATAGGCTTTCCATCGATCATAGTATGCTTCAGCAATTACGAGGTATGCTTTGTTAGGCGGCGGAATCCCGGACACTCTGAAGCGAAAGAAGCCAGGGCGTTCTTCCAAGGTCTCAAGTGCTGCAGTAGGCGTTTCGTAGGTGAAAAACGACTGCTCGGAACGAACGACGGCTTCGCGAACCAAATCCAGTTTTCCTTGCAAAGCATCTTCCGCCACACGCCAATATACGTCATGGGGCGGGCCATGCGCCGAAACAACTCGACCAACCAGTCGAGTTCTTGGAAGAACCGCGTCGTTTTCGTAGATGCAATATTCGGCACCGCACGAAAGGGGCGGACCAAGGCCTTTCACGGTGGCGTTAAGGATGAAATACTTGATGGAAACGGTTCCCAAGGCCGTCAATGCCGCTTGTTGTTGCTGGGGCTGTTGTTCGTCCGCCATGGCATGAAACACGGGCACAAAAAAATAGTCCAGATAGGCCGCACTCCCCTCCTGAAATCCGCCGGTGACGATGGCATGGCGGTGAACCGTAGGTGAAAATCCGAAGCCGTAAAACGAGATGTCTTCCACGCGGAAAAAGGCGGGGTCTTTGGCAATGCGCTTGTAAAACCTTCCTATTTCTTCCGGCACGTATTTTGCATCCTTTTTTGGCATGTACGCCGCGTAGTCCAATAAGATAAGGAACAACAAGGCTGCGAAAGCGGCGACCCTCCATTCGGACGCCGATCGCTTCCCAAGAACGCGGCGGACGTGTTCTCCGAAGAAGGTGGCCATGTGCCAAAATCCGAGTACGATAAGAATTGAAAAAATGACGGAAAGCAAGGAAAACAAGCGGAAGGCGAACTGAAGGAATGACCTCACGAAAGAGGGAAAGACGACAAACCCTCCAGCT
>SBBD01000107.1 GCA_005239845.1 archaeon
AGGCTACGAGCAAGGCGGCCAGCAACACAAACTTTGAAATCTCGAACTCTTTGCGGTGCAGCCTCCATACTCCGCCCATAATGCCCAAAACGCCTAGCCATCCGATGTAAGAAGGGTTGCTGGAATGTGCCAGGATAAAGTCGAAAGCCTGAAAGCTCCCGAATCCTCCTGAAGAACGGGTTCCAAACGCGGTTTGGGGCGAAAGCTCAAGCGTGGAAACCACGTAAAATGAAACCACGAGGGCCGCCCACACAAAAAACGGAAGCAACGAGAAGAATTTTCCTTTTTTCTGAAAGTAGTCAAATGCAGCCAAAAATACGACCGAGGCAAACAATACTCCGCCGACTACGAGATGGGAGAGCCATGCTAAAGAAAGCGTTAGGCCGACCATGGCCCGATTGAATAGCGAAGGAGTTTCACGAGCTCGTTCATAGAACAACAAGACCAGGGGAACCCACATGAGGAGCATGGCTTCGGCGAGGCCTCCCCGCGGAAAAACTTGAAAGAATGCATAGGGAAAAAAAGCAAAAACGAGTGATGAACCAACGACGAGCAGCATCTCTTGCTTGAATATTTTTTTTGCCCAAAAGAAGAAGAAAATGACGCTGAAGACGTGCGTTATGGTTAACGCCAGCCGAACTGCTTGAGGGACGTTGAAAACCAAAGTAAGAGGGGAAAGGAGTGCTGCGCTTAACGGAGGGTACAGTTCAAGAAAGGGCATCCCAAAATACCAGTCGGAGGTCCACAAGGGCAGCGTTCCATAGCGCAAGACTTGTTCTTTAAAATACCACATTCTGTACGCATGCACTTGCGTGTCATACAAGCGATAGTCTTCTGGTAAGCCTCCTGCCGCCGCATAGAGCGCCAGAGGAACGAAGGAGGCTATGGCCACCAACGCCAAGGCAGTCCTTTCCGTCATTTCCGCCATTCGTTCTCCTCCTTGCGCTTTGTGCAGTTATTGCATTTGCGATGAGTTGAAGGCATTTAATTAAATGGTTTGCTGCTGCTTCTCCACCATGCTACCGGAAATCCGTTGCCTAGTTTACGCAGCTTAAGTCCTCATGCGCTTTTTCCTTTTCACTCGTTTTTTTAAACCGTCCCAACGTATTGCAACCCATGCCAGAAGGTTCCGCCCCCTTCTTCACCCTTACAGGAGACCAGGCCCTCCAACAACTACATGCTACTGAAAAAGGCTTATCCAGTGGAGAAGCCGCTCACCGTCTGCAGGAATATGGTCCCAACCAGCTTCCCGAAAAGAAGGGAAGAAGTCCTTTTTCCATGTTTTTGGACCAGTTCAAGGATTTCCTCATCCTCATCCTCATTGTTGCTGCAGTCATCAGCGCATTTCTTGGAGAAGCCCTAGATGCGGCCGCCATCCTCGTGGTCGTAGTCATTAATGCCATCCTTGGTTTTACGCAGGAATACCGTGCGGAGAAAGCCATCGAATCCTTGAAGAAACTGGTAGCGGCCCAGGCCGTCGTGTTAAGGGATGGCGTCCACAAGAAAATCGATGTTTCCGAATTAGTGCCAGGGGACATCGTAATTCTTGAAGCGGGTGACAAAGTGCCGGCAGACTGCCGCTTGCTGGAAACGCATGCGTTGGCCGTGGAAGAAGCCAGTCTCACCGGCGAGAGCGTGCCTGTGGAAAAGAACGCTTCTTTGGAAGTTTCAACCACGGCTTCGATTCAGGAGAGGCTCAACATGGTTTTCATGAGCACCCTGGTTTCCAGGGGCAAGGGAATCGCTTTGGTCACGAGCACGGGAACGGACACCCAAATCGGCAGAGTCGCGCAGCTCGTTTCCGAAGTAAGCGAGGAATCTACTCCCCTACAGCAGAAGCTGGAACAGCTGGGGAAACAGTTGGGCGTCATTGCCCTGGCCATAACCGTCGTCATTTTCGTTTTAGGGATACTACGGGGGCACGAGTGGTTCGAAATGTTCTTCTTGTCCGTTTCTTTAGCTGTTGCGGCCATTCCTGAAGGCTTGCCGGCCGTCGTTACAGTTACGCTTGCCATTGGCGTCCAGCGCATGGTGAAACGGAATGCAATCATCCGGAAGCTCCCGTCCGTGGAAGGCTTGGGCGCCGCTACCGTAATTTGCACTGACAAGACCGGCACGTTGACCCGCAACGAAATGACCGTTCGCACGCTTTACGCAGACGGCAAGGACTATACGGTTACCGGGGAAGGATATCAGCTTCGGGGAGAAATTCTCCAAGGGGGAAAGACGGTGAGGCCTCTTCCCGTTGCTCTTGAGTGCGCACTGCGAACGGCGGCCTTGTGCAACAATGCGTCCCTTTCGCATGAGGAGGAACCCGTCGCTTCCATCGTCGGAGACCCCACGGAGGCCTGCCTCCTGGTGCTGGGTAAGAAGGGCGGCATGGACTATCAGCAGGAAAAGCAGAAGAGGAAACTGTTGGAGGAATTCCCGTTCGATTCCTCAAGAAAGATGATGTCCGTGGTATATCTGGAGAAAGACGGCGTCGTCGCCTACGCAAAGGGCGCCCCGGAAGCCATTCTTGAAAGGAGCGCGTTCATCTTGCGGAACGGCAGGGAGGAAAAGATTTCGGCGGAAGATAAGCGGAAAATCCTGGCGAAAAACTCGGAGTTTGCGTCCCATGCCCTCCGCGTCCTCGCATTAGCCTATAGATCCCTGAATAAGAAATCGAAATATTCCTTTGAGGATGCGGAAAGCGGCTTGGTATTCGTGGGGCTGGCGGGCATGATCGATCCGCCGCGCGAAGAAGCCAAGCAAGCAGTGCAACTCTGCAAGACGGCAGGAATTCAGGTGGTCGTGATTA
>SBBD01000009.1 GCA_005239845.1 archaeon
AAAGCCTGGAGGCGTACGTGAGAGAAAGAGAGAGGTTGTTCAGCCTTTTAGCGCAACGGAGGGCGCTAAGACACAGCGCATTACTGCGAGAGGCCATGGAGGGAAGGCGGCCGACGTCGTTTCAAGTCTTGGCTTTGACGGCCCTGCGGCACGGGTTGGACTCGGAAGAGCTTCGAACGCAAGCGAACGCCATGGACGCACTGGTAGAACGCGGAGAGCGGGCAAGGCGCTCGATGAAGACGTGGAGCGGACCTCCGGTGGCGCGCCTGTTTCGGGGAAAAAAAGGCGAACCGGCACTGCCGGCACGCGTAGAAGCTTTCTTACGAGGCCAAAAGCGTCCCGTCTCTGGAAAGGAAATAGGGCGTGAATTCGCGGAACGAGGAAGGGCTATCGGCATCCACATGGCGCTAAAACTGCTGAAGGCGGCAGGAACCGTCTTGGAAATTCCCCCGCCGAAGAGGGGGTTCGGACCTAACTTGCCGAGCCGCTGGGTGCATCGGGAAGCGGAGCTGGAAGAATTAAAGCGCTAGAGCTGCCTGGTCTGCGCCTGGCCGGCCGTAAGCTTGTTGACGTGGTTATAGAACTCGCCCTGCACTCCCGCGGGAATCTCGATGACGGCCAACAGCGCGCCGTCCTTGCCCCATTCCTCGCGCTGGATGCCATACTCTTTCAGCAGGCCGTAGCCGCGGGCGGCGAACTCGGCAGGGATTTTCACGGCAATCCTCATTTTTTCCAAGCTGATGGGAATGATTTCGCGGATGGATTCGATGGCGCTTTCCATTTGCTCTTCCGCGCTCTTGAACGCGTCATAGCGGAACCGGGATTCCTCGAGGGCGCTCTCGATGCGTTGCGGGGGATGGGGGGCCTTCGTCTTCGGGTCCATGCAGTTCCGGGCAATCAAGGCAACGACCTTCCTCTTTTTTTCTTCCAAGAGCTTGCGCCGCTGTTCCGTGGTGATCTGCAGGTCGCCTTCTTTCAAGATGCGCTGCGCGATTTCCTGCACGCCCGCATTGCCGAAAACTTTGTGGATTGCGGAAGAGGTTTGCCGTTCGCCCTTGTTGGCGTCCTTGAACACTTCCTCCACTAACAAAATATTTTCAAAGTCTTTCTTCACGCCGCTCTTGTAGTCGGGAGCCTTTTGCGGGTCCACGAGCACCTCGAACCGCTCACCCCCCTTCTCGAGCCTTGCAATCAGCGTGTTCTCGATCTGGCTCATGGAAAAGAGAGGGCACTCGGAAGAATAAAAAACAAAGGGTTCGGGCCATCGAGATGGGGAAGCCGGCGAAAACAAAGAGAAAAAGAAGCGAAGAAAAAAAGCTACACTTTATTTCGAGTCGTTGAGGTGCTTGGCGATGTCGTCCTTGCTCAAGAACGCGGCCTGCTTCTTGTCGTGCGGGACGACGATGACGTCCACGGTCTCCGGCCGCAGTTTTTCCTCCACCGCCTTCTTCAAGGCCTTGAGCGCCAAACGGACGCCTTCGGGTTGGGACAAGCCGTCCTTGTACTCTTTCTCGAAAAGCACCTCCACTTCCTTTTTTCCAGCGCCGATGGCCGTCGCCTTGTACTCGAAAAGCGCGCCGCTCGGGTCGGTCTCGAAGAGGCGGAAACGCTTGTCCATGCCCGCAATAAGCAAGGAGACGCCGTAGGGCCTTACGCCGGCGTACTGCGTGAACATCTGGATGTGGTCGCCGATTTTCTTGGCGAGGTTTTCCACGGGAATTTCCGTGCCGTACGTGATGCGGTGCTTCTGCGCTTCCAGGCGCGCGAAGTCCACGAGCTTTCTCGCATCCGCCACGAGTCCGGAAGAGGCGGCGGCAATGTGTTTGTCGATTTGAAATATTTTTTCGTGCGAATCCGCTACGAGGAGTGGGGAGCCGATGCGCTTGAAGGCCGCGAGCAGGACGACGTCCTTGCACACGAGGCCCACGCACGGGGTCCCGGTGCGCACGGCTTCGCGCGCGTACTCTACTTGGAACAGGCGGCCGTCCGGCGAGAAGACGGTAATGGCCCGATCATACTGGGCTTGCTGCGGGGGATACATGGAAAACCACCATTAGGAAGTCTAGCAAACACGAGCAGGAACACTTCACGGGAGGCAACTATAAATAGGTTTGGATGAGAAGAGGCGGGGGCTTGAACGCCATAAATAACGTTAATTAAAGCGAAGCCCACAAACAGCTAGATTTCCTATGCCGCGCATTGCCGTGATAGACCCGAAACTGTGCTTTCCCCTCAAGTGCAACCTCGAGTGCATCCACGGCTGCCCCGTCAACCGCGTGGGAAAGAACTGCCTGTATTTGGGCGACACGCGAGAAAAGAAAAAGGACGAGCACCAACAGGCGCCTATCCACATAACGAAGAGGGAGTATACGAAGGACGAACGCGAGAACGGGTTGGCGGAAATCGACCCGGAACTGTGCACGGGGTGCGGCATCTGCCCCAAAGTGTGCCCGTTCCATGCGATTACGGTTATCAACTTGGCGGAAGCGAGAGAGGAAGACCTCGTGTTTTCGTACGGCTACAACGCGTTTTCGCTCTACAAGTTGGCGGTGCCCCGAAAAGGGCTGGTGGCCGTCGTGGGCGAGAACGGGTGCGGAAAAAGCACGAACTTGAAGCTCATTGCGGGGAAACTGGAGCCGCAGCGCTTTCCCACAAAGGAAGCGGAGGAATACTTCAAGCAGTTGCAGGAAAAGGACGTGGTGTGGAAGCCCCAAGAATTGGCGGTAGTGAAGGAAAGGAAGAGCGTAGGGGAATTGCTGAAGTCAATTGATGAAAAGGGGAGGTTGCCGGAACTCGAGTGGGTTTTTGAGCTGAAGCGGCTGTACGATAGGAAACTGGAGGAACTCAGCGGCGGGGAATTGCAGCAAGTGACCATCGCGGCCGCGTTGCTGAGGGAAAAGGAAACGTATGTGCTGGACGAACCTTTTGCGTTCCTGGATTACGCGTACCGGATTCGGCTGATCGAGTATTTGAAGGAGCATTTCTCGCAGAAGAGGGTGCTGGTGGCAGACCACGATTTGCCGCTGCTTTCCTACGTGTGCCCGCAAGCGCACGTGATGTACGGCACGCCTTCCGCGTACGGAATTGTTTCGCAGGTGTATGCCACGGATAGGGTCATTAACATGTTCCTGGAAGGCTTTTTGGGCCCCGAAAACGTGCGGTTCCGCAAGGAGCCCTTGAGGTACAAGCATTACCAGGAGGAAAAACACAAGGACAATCTGTTGACCCTAGAACGCACGCGGCTGGCACGGGGAAGCTTTGAAGTGGAGAACGACTTCGAGATTCCGTTGATGGAGGGGGAGATCCTGGGCATCGCTGGCCCGAACGGCATCGGCAAGAGCACGTGGCTGCAGGCCTTGCACCAAAAACACGCGGAAATGGCGGCGTTGAAGCCCCAGCTATTGCACCGGGATGAACGGCTCGTCATGGAATCGCTTTCTCCCAAAGACTTGTTTGCGGAGACGTACATTAGGGCCATGGACTTGAAAAGGCTGGAATTCTTGAAGGCGAGCGACCTGAGCGGCGGGCAGCTGCAGAAATTGAGGATTTACGAGACGCTCAACCAAGACAAACCCGTTTACCTGCTCGACGAGCCCACGAACATGCTGGA
>SBBD01000193.1 GCA_005239845.1 archaeon
AGTTCTTGACCATCTCAATCCGTATCGTATTTCGCTTTTTCGAAGTCCTTGCGCGGCTCAATCGTATTTGCCTTGCTCGAAGCCCTTTCAGCCTTAATCGTGCTTTGCCTACTCGAAGTTCTTGACCATCTCAATCCGTATCGTATTTCGCTTTTTCGAAGTCCTTGCGCGGCTCAATCGTATTTGCCTTGCTCGAAGCCGTTTCCAACCTTAATCGTATTTCGCCTTCTCAAAATCCCTTCTCGCCTTCTTCTGCAGCGCAATCGTCTCCATCAAATCGAAATAAGCATTCGGCAAGTCCTCGATGGTCTTCACGGGAAACAGTTGCCGTAATTGTCTGTGCAACCGCATGTCCACATTGCAGTCCGCATTATAGAACATCTCGTTGTAGAACAAGGTCTTGCGCTCCCCTTCCTTGTCGTAGTCGAACATCAGCGAAACCGGTCGGTCTCCCGCTTCCTCTATTGCTCTGCCAATTACTCTTTCCGGCTTCCCGTTCGCCGCAATAATGCTCGTATAAATGCCGACTTCCCGCAGCGCGTGCACATCCTTCTTTCCTTCCACTACAAGCAGCGACTCGTTGAGCTTGCGCCACAGCTTCCTCAAAAACTTTTCCTTGTCCTGCAGGTCCATACGCGAAGGCACTACGAAAACGCTTTTAAACATGCTGATGGCTATGCATACTGTTTTTTGGCCGGGATGGCTGAGTGGTTAAAGCGCCAGCCTGGAGGCGTGGTTTTCTCCTGACTAGGCGGAAAAACGCAGGAGAGCTGGTGTCCGCAAGGACTCCTGGGTTCGAACTCCTCTTCCGAGGTTGCCTAGACGCTCGTTACCGGGAATGGTACATTCCCAGCAAAAGAAATTGCGTTCGTTAGGCGCGCGGGAGCAAGGGATGAAAATCCCAGTCCCGGCGCTTTCTTGAAGTGCAGCGTATGGTCGACAAGCCCGAAAGGAAGGAATTCAAGAAGAAACCCGAGCATTCGGGCAAACCTGCAGCGTCGGCTCCCAAACCGCAGGAGAGCGAGAACTTTAGGGGCATCGTGCGCATTGCCGGAAAAGACTTGGACGGCCACTTTTCGCTCTACAAGGGGCTCTTGCGCGTGCGGGGCATCGGCCTGACGCTTGCGAAAAATCTGGAACGCGTCATCCGCAAGGAACTGAACTTGCCTCAAAAAACGCGGTGCGGGGACTTGACGGAAGAACAGATTGAGCGCGTGGACGAAATCCTGCGCGCTCCCGAAAAGCACGGCGCACCCTGGTTTACGCTGAACCGGGCGAAAGACGCGGAAAGCGGCTTCAGCCACCACGTACTGATGGCCGACCTCTCGTTCGCCAACCGCCAGGACTTGCAGAAGGAAAAGGACTTGCGTTCCTGGAGAGGGTGGAGGCACTCCATCGGACAGCGCGTGCGCGGACAGCACAACCGCACGACAGGAAGGACGGGAGCGACCATGGGCGTGTTGAGAAAAGCGATCAAGGAGCAGAAGCAGGCGGCGGCCGCTTCCGCGCAGGCGGGAGGCGACAAAGGCGCCAAGAAATAGGGTTTGATTCCGGTGTGAAGAATGGGAGCCAAGCGTTTGCGGAAACAGTATGAAAAGCCCTTGAAGCTGTGGGACAAGCAGCGCATCGAGAGCGAGCGCAAGCTGAGGGACGAGTACGGCTTGAAGAACGCGCGCGAGCTCTGGAAGATGCAGACGCTGCTCCGGAAAATACGGCGTGAAGCGCGTAGGCTGCTGGCCGCAAGAGGACAAGACGTCGAGCGCCGCAAGCTACAGTTGATTCACAGGCTCAAGCGTTTCCTGATTCAAAAAGAGGCGCCGACGCTGGACGACGTGCTCTCGCTTACCGTGAGGGACGTGCTGGAGCGCCGCCTGCAGACCGTGGCGTTCCGGAGGCATTTGGCGCGCACCATGAGCCAGAGCCGCCAATTCATTTCGCATGGCCACATTGCCGTGAACGGCAAGAAGATTTCCTCGCCTTCCTACCTCGTCCATTTTGCGGAAGAAGACCAGGTGAACTGGTATAAGCACGCCCTTTCGTTGGAGGCCAAGCCGGCAGCGGAAGAGCCTGCGGCAGGCCCCGGCATCTCCAGCGCGGAAGAGCTCAAAAGCGCAGCGTGAGCAGGAATGGCAGAAGACGCAATGCACCCAACTGCTGAAGAAAAGGCAGCGGGAGCCAAGGCAAAAGAGAGCGCCGCTGCCACCGCTGGAGCGAAAGAGCCGGAAAGCGAGGGAGGTAGAGACGCCAAAGCGCAAGCTGGAGCCAAAGAAGAGAGAACGGCTTCCGCGGGATCCGCGACCCACCCGGATTCGCGAGGCGACAGCGGCGGTTTTCGTGGCCGCAGGGACCGGGACGACCGCTTCGAGCGCAAATACATTCCCAAGGAAGGCAAGTGGGGCGTCGCGCACATCTTCAGCAGCAAGAACGACACGATCATCACGATTACGGACTTGAGCGGCGCGGAAACGGTAGCCGTAGGAAGCGGGGGAATGGTGGTGAAGAACGACCGCGAGGAAGGCTCTCCTTATGCGGCGATGCAGGCGGCCTTCAAAGCGTCAGACAAGGCGAAAGAAAGGGGCATCGTGGGCATCAACATTCGCGTGAGGGCCCCTGGAGGGCACCGCACGAAAACTCCTGGAAGCGGGGCCCAGGCCGCCATCCGCGCGCTGGCGAGAAGCGGGCTGCGCATTGGAAAGATTGAGGACGTGACTCCCGTTCCTACGGACAGCACGAAGCGCAAGGGAGGAAAGCGCGGACGCAGGGTGTAGCCAATGGCTTTGCAACTCGAAGTGCTGAAAAACGAGGGCGCTCACTTGCAGGTGCATTTGAAGCACGCGGAAGTAGGGCTCGTCAACGCCTTGCGGCGGGCCATTCTCTCCGACTTGCCTTGCTTTGCCATCGACCGCGTCGACTTCTACGAAAACACGTCTTCCATGTTCAACGAATACCTTGCCAACCGCATCGGGCTCATTCCCTTGACGTGGGAGGAATCCGTTGCGGAGGACGCGCAGGTCACGTTTTCCTTGAACGTCGAGGGCCCGTGCATGGTGTATTCCCGGGACCTGAGGAGCAACGACGATAAAATCAGGGTGTTCAACGAGAACATTCCCCTCATCAAGCTGGCGGCAGACCAGCGCCTGCGCTTCGAGGCCTTTGCCTTGAAAGGAACCCTGAAACAGCACGCCAAGTTCCAGAGCGCGCTGGCCTCCTACAGCCTCGTCCCCGAGCGCGGGAAAGCGTCCGTGATGGCGGAAGCGGACCGCGACGATGAAAAAGGAGAGCGCAACTTCAAAGAGAACGAATACATTTTCCTGGTGGAAAGCTACAACAACCTGTCCGCCAAAGAACAACTGCAGCGCGGCATCCGGTTGCTGCAGCAGAAACTGGACGCGTTGGAAGACGCGAAAGATTTGAAGTAGGAAAATGGTTCAAGGAAATGAAGGTGGTCGTGGTCCCGAAC
>SBBD01000010.1 GCA_005239845.1 archaeon
GTGCTGGCGAACTCGGGTCATTTTGACTGCGAAATCAACGTGAAGCAGTTGAAGGCCCTCTCGAAGACGGTGAGGAACGTTCGAGCGAACCTGGATGAGTACGTGTTGAAAAGCGGAAAGCACGTGTACGTGGTTGGCGAGGGCCGCTTGGTGAACTTAGCGGCTGCAGAAGGGCACCCTTCGGAAGTCATGCAGATGTCGTTCGGAGTGCAGGCCCTGGTCTCCGAGCATTTGGCGAAGCACGGAAGCACGTTGGCTCCTGGCGTGCATGAAGTGCCAAAAGAAATCGATGAGGCGGTGGCACGCTATACCTTGCAGGCGTACGGCGTGTTCGTGGACTCCCTTTCCGCGGAGCAGAAGAAGTACCTTTCCTCGTGGAGTGAAGGGACCTAGAACAATCTTAAGCTGTTTGTTTATTGTCCGATCGGCGTTTTGGGCGCTGTATCCATGGCATCTCGAGTTCGAGGAATGCTTTTTAAACGTTGTTTGCCCTTATAGGCAACAAGGAAAGCCTCCTCTGTTTTTCGTTGCTATTGAATGCATAATTACGGGTGCAGTCCTTCCATGGAAAAGGGGCATGAGGTCGCCGCTTCGGAGAAAGAGTTTTCTGAAAACGTGGAGCAGTTGAAGCGCGAAGAGGAAAAGGCGGCCGCGGAACTCCAGCGCGCCCAAGAGCGCAAGGAAGCCATCATCCGCCAGGCGAAAGAAGAAGCGGAAAAAATCATCGAGGCCGCGCATGCGGAGGCGGACCGGGAGCGCAAGAAGCTGCAGGACGCGGAACTCCAGCGTATCGCGAGGGAATGCGAGAAAATCTTGGAGGACGCCCAGCGCAAGGCGGATAAGCTCCGGCAAGGAAAGAACGTTTCCCTCGTGGCGCAAAAGCTGCTTCCTCTGGTCTGGGAGGCTTGAAACGACGTGCCAAGACGGAGGCCGCGCAGACAAAGAAGGCGGGGGTGCCTATGCTTTTGGAGTTCATGAGTAAGGCGCGCGACCTTTCTTTAAACTACCGCCCTGAACAAAGTGCAGGCGGCCGCCAAAACGCCGTGTTGAGCGAAAGCTAGAAAGAATAGGGAGTCGCATATGCTTGACTTGGAGCCCATGAGGAAAGTGCGCGTGCTCACCCCCAAGTCGGACGTGGAGCGCGTCATCCAGGCCCTTTACGACTTCGGCGACATCGAGGTGAGGGAATGCAGGGTTTCCGAGCTGGACAAGCCCCTTTCCTCGTTCGAGCCCGTCTCGGAAATGCTACTGCAGCTGCGTGCCGTCGAGCACGAGCTGGGCCTGCGGGGCAGCGTGACCGCCCCTGAAATCACGCTGGCAGAGGGAAGGAAAGCGTTCCAAGCGCTGGGCTTGGCCGACTTGAAGAAGCTGCAGGAACGCCTCTCCCATGTCCAAAGCAAGCGGGACGACTTGCTCTCCCGGCGAAAAGAGTTGCTGCCTTTCCGGAAACTCGCTCTTTCTCCAGAGGAGCTGGAAAGCGCCTCCTTGAAATTCATTTACTTCTCCCTGAAACCCAACGCCGAGCTTCCGCTGAAAGCGGCCTTGAAGCGTTTTTCCCACCAGCTGTTGTTCGTCAGGGATGAAAAGGCTACGCATGCCTTGCTCGCGTTTGACGCCCGCCAAGAGGCGGAGATCAGTCTCGTCGTGCTTCCGTGCGCGGCGCTGGTGCACGCCTTCCCCCCTTCTGAAAAGCGCTTTGCGGACGAATTCCGTGGCGTGGACAGCGAACTGGCGGTCGCCGAAGCGGAACTCGAGCGCCTCCGGCGAAAAGTGGGGGAATATGCGCAGCACCACGCGCAAAAAATTTTGAGCGTCCGCGCTTCGTTGGAGCTGCTGGCTCAGAAGGCCGAGCTTCCCTTCAAGTTCGGCAAGACGGCGCACTTTTCCGTTGTGGAAGGCTGGATTCAAGAAAAGGAACAGAACGCGTTCGAAACGCGCCTACGCCGTTTGCCTCACGTCTTGGTCGAATACCCCGTGACGCAGGAAACAGGGCCCAGCAAACTTTACAACACGGAGCTGGTGAGGCCGTTCGAGTTCCTCGTGGAATTCTTCTCCCTGCCGAAAACGCGTAGCTTGGACCCCACCCTTTTTGTTTCGCTGACGTTCCCCTTGTTCTTCGGAATGATTCTTGGAGATGTGGGTTATGGCGTGCTCGCGCTCTTGCTGGCCCTCTTCCTCAAGCTGAAGACGAAGAGCCTGATGGTGAACCGGCTGGCGGGCATGCTTGCCTTGTGTGCGTTCAGCACCATCGTTTTCGGGTTCGTGTACGGGGAAGTGTTCGGGTTGGAGCATTTCCTCGGGTTTGAGTTCACTCCTCTCATTCACCGCCTCGGAGAACCCCAAGAAATCATCAATTTGTCCATTGCCGTTGGGGCGGCCCACGTGGGCTTGGGGCTGCTGCTCGGATTTGTCGCCCAAGCGAGAGGCGGGCACTGGAAGCACGCTTTCGCGAAGCTTTCCTGGCTGGCGATCGAACTCTCGATGATTGCGCTGGTGCTGCAGTTCTCCGAAATCTCCTTGCTGGAAATGCTGGAACCCGTGAAACACTGGATTCCCATGCCGTTTTCCGCCGCATTACTGGCGTCGGGGCTTCTGGGCGTCGGAAAACTGGAGTCTCCCACCGCACTCGTGGAACTGCCCGGCCTGATCAGCAACGTGCTTTCCTATTTGCGTCTGGCCGCCCTCGGGATTTCTGCGGCCGTGCTGGCCTTGATCATCAACGAGCAAATCGTGGTGGACGTGGGGGGCTTCGTGGCCATGGTTACGCTGCAGCAGCCGTTCGACGTCCTGCGCTTCTTGGGGTTCCTTGGGCTTTCGCTGATGCTCGTTTTGGGGAACGCGGCGGCGCTGGTCTTGGGCCTCATCGAGTCTTCCATCCAGACTTTGAGGCTGCACTACGTGGAATTCTTCAGCAAGTTTTACGAGGGAGGAGGGGTTCCCTTCAAGCCCTTGCGCTCGAAAGAGGCAGGATGAAAAAAGGGTAAGTGCGTGCAAGCATTCTCGGAAGAGGACGAGTAAGCAAAGAAACATGAAAAAAGATTGTTCGAAAGAAGAGGGCGGTTCAAAACCGAACGGAGGCGAACTGGAGCGAAGTTGCGAGGGCGCTGGCCCTCCGGAAGCGCAGCAAGCAAGGGGATTTTAATGTTTGTCTTAAAAATCTTGAAAAGAGGTGTTTGAAGGTATGGTGGAATTGTCCGCAGGACTAATCGGTTTGGGGGCCGGCATTGCCGTGGGCGCTGCCGCCATCGCTACGGCGTGGGCGCAGTCCGCGATTGGAAGCGCAGGCATGGGCCTCATGGCGGAAAAGGAGGGCAGTTTTACGAACGTGCTCATCTTGGTGGCGCTCCCGGAAACCCTGATCATTCTCGGGTTCCTCGTCGCGTTCTTCTTGATCGGCAAGCTGCCCGGACCGGGTTGAGTTGGCGTTGACAGAAAAACGCGCATGCTAGAGTGAACTTGCCTAAGCGTTGCCATGGCGGGTTTCATACGTTGTGGGGAAGAACATATGAGCTTATCGGCCTTGAAAGAGGAGCTGCACCGCAAGACGGCATCGGAAGTCGCTCGTCTTGAAAAGGAAGGCGAGGAGGAAGCGAAACGCATCCGCGAACAGGCCCACGAGGAGGCGAAAGCCATCCTTCATGACGCCCGAGAGGAAGCCGTCGCGTTCGCTTCCAAAGAGCAGACCCAGGTTTCAGCGGCCAAATTGAAAGCAAAACGACTCGTACAGGACGCGCGCTTCCAATTGGTCGAAGAGGCCGTTGAAGAACTTAAGGAACGGCTTGCAGACCGCGTGAACAAGAAAGGGGAATACCAGAAACTCTTGGAAAAGCTCATCCGGCAGGGGCTGCAGGAAGCGGGAGGCAAAGGAAAACTGCTCGTACGGAAGGAAGACGTGCCGTTTGCCAAGAAATTCGGGTCCGTCGGTCCGCCGATCGACACGTTAGGCGGAGTCGTCGTCGTTTCTGCAGACGGGGGAGTGAAGATCAGCAATACGTTCGAAGCCCTTTTGGAAGAAAAGGGGGAAGTCTTCCGCCAGAAAGCCTTCGAGCTGCTGTTCAAGGGCGAGTAACCGGAATGGACTTTTTGTACCTGCGGACTGAAACGGAACGTCCACTAGCCTCTGGCCTGCTCAAGCGTAAGTGAATACTATGGATCTTTCTTATGCTTACGCGAATGCCCGCGTCAAGGCGATGAAAAGCAAGCTCTTCACGGAAGGCAAGGTGCGCGAATTGTTGGAGGTAGACAGCATTCCCGAGCTGATCGAATTGCTGGAAGAGTCCGAGTACCGGGAGTCGTTTATCGCGGCCAGCACGCGCTTTCAGGGCATGGCCCTCATTGCCCACGCCTTGAACGACCACTGGCAGAAGAGGCTGGGCAAGATTGCGCGCGTGACTCCCTTCAAAGGCCAGGCGCTCCTCAACGTATTGTATCGTGAATATCAAATCCGGAACTTGGCCGCCGTGTTTGCCTCGAAAGAGACCGGCGTTCCGTTGCAGGACACGGACTTAGTCCTATTCAACGACGAGGACAAGCGCTTCCTGGAGAAACTCCTGCAGAAGCCATCCGTTGGCGATATGGTGAACGCGCTGCAGGGCAACGACTACTATGCCCCCGGTCCCGAGCTGGTCATCGCGTACGACAAGACCCGCGACTTCCGCGTCGTGGTCCGAGCGCTTTACGCCTACCACTTCCGGCGCTTAATGGAACTGGCGCAGAAGGAGAAGACTCCATTCGTCGCAGACTTGGTGCGGTGGCGCATGGAGCTGCTCGACCTCATGATCTTGCTGCGCGTTAAGCGTGCCAACTCTTCCCAGGACGCGTCCCCGTATTTGATTAAGAAGGAAACGTCCTTCCTGCGCGAACTCAATTCCTTGAAAGACTTCAAAACCATCCTCGAACGCGTCGCCTCCGCCTATCCTTCGATTGTTGGGGACGTGGAAGCAGCTGAAAAAACGAATTCGTTGGTTACGCTAGAGATCGCGCTGGAGCGCCGCTTCTACTCGCGCGTGCTGCGGCAACTGCGCTTGAGCGTACTCGACTTCAGCACCATTCTGGGGTACTTGTATTTGAAAGAACTGGAAATTGGGGCGATCCGGAAGATTGCCTACGCCAAACAATACGGGTTTACCGAGGAACTCAAAGGGTTGCTGTTCCGTTTCTCAGCCTAAGAAAAGAAAAAAATGCCGTAGGTGCAATTTGTTTTTCTCAGGGGAATAGATTGGGTGCAACGTTTAGCGTGTCGTGATGTCCATGGATAAAACCGTTGCTGTTGTTGGATGGAAGCATGGATTGCGTGCCAGTGCTTCGTAGGTCTGGAAATCGTTGGTGCAAATGATGGATAAAATCGTGGTGTTGGGGGGAAGGGACGTGGTGCTGGGCTTCCAGCTCGTCGGCGTCTCGGAGGGATACCCCGTCCAGCAAGAGGAAGCGGAGCAAAAGCTGAGCGGGCTCTTGGATAGGCCGGACATGGGCATCATCATCCTGGAAGACGCTTATGCGCAAAAATTCAGCCTGAAAATGAAGCGCCGCCTCGAGCTGCTCTCGAAGCCCGTCGTGGTGGAAGTGGGTTTGAGGGCCGGAGGAAGCGCGGGAAGCCTGCAGGCGATCATCAAGCGGGCGATTGGAATCACGCTGGAAAAATAAAAAATAATTTCTTGGTCCATTCTCTTTTTTGCCTAGCCAAATGCAAACAAATAAAACAACCCTTTTTCTTTTCTACACCATGCGCTTCCTGCTTCTCCTCTTTTTTTGTGCGTTTTCGTTCCCGGTTTTTGCGGACTCCTCTTTTTCCTTTGCGTTCCAGCCCAAGCACGCGGACACCTTGCAGCCCCTTTCTTCAGGCATCCTTACCCTTGCTTTTTCCGACGAGTACGGCCAGCAGATTAAAACCATCAACCTCCTCAACGGCTCCCCGCTTTCCGTGGAACTGCCGGAAGGAATCTGGCTGCTCGTGGCCACATTGGATGACCGCACGACGCCTGCCGCCGACTTTGCCTCCTTCCAGGAGTTCAACGTTTCCCAAAGCCGCTCCCTCGAATTGTTGTTGCAGCCCGTGGGCTCGGTTTCCGGCTTTGTCTTGGACGAGGAGAACCGGACGCTCGAAAACGCCCGCTTGGAACTGCAGTGTCCCTCCTCTTTCTACGATTTTTCTGACGCCAACGGCCCCGTGACGACCGACGAATACGGCTCTTTTTCCATTTCCTTCGTCCCACTCTCTTCGTGCCGCCTGCTCGCTTCGCAGAACAACCGCGTGGGCTTTTTAGACTTGAACGTCGTACAGGGACAAACGCATTCCGTGCGCCTGATGCTTACGGAGGAAAAGGCGACTTCTACCCCTTTACCCACTCCAACTCCGGAACAATCCGGCGTCTACTTGCCTTTGTTTTTCTTCATCGTGTTGTTTGCGGGAGTCATCGTGCTTTACTTGCTGTGGAAAGGAAAAACCATGGTGAAAACGCCTTCCCTGCGCGCTCCTCCTGAAAGACAAAAGCATAGGCTCCATCCAATTCACCCCCATAAGCCCGTTCCAAAAACCGTTGTTCCTGAAGAGCAGGGCCTCCGCAAGACGGCTAAAATGGCTGCAATCCTCAACACGCTTCCTGAAAACGAGCGCCGCATCGTGGAGTTCCTTCTAGAGCAAAAGGGCCATGCCCGGCAATCGCAGGTGTACCACGCGCTCCTCCTACCCAAAGTCACGCTGTCCCGCCTCGTCTTCTCGCTGGAAAACAAGAACATCCTGAAAACAACGCGGCTGGGCAAGGTAAAGGATTTGCAGCTCACGGACTGGTTTCTTTCCTGA
>SBBD01000070.1 GCA_005239845.1 archaeon
AAGCGATGAAGGACATGCCGGCAAAACTGGAGAATGCGGTGGAACAAGCCTTGCTCTTGCTGAAAGCGAAACCCGGACCTGCAGGAAAAATGCAGGCCTTGTTGGACCCGGAGCTGGCGGGAGTCATGGCGCACGAGGCCGTGGGACATGCGTGCGAGGCGGACGAAGTGCAAGTCCATGGGTCTTGCCTGGAAGGGAAGATAGGCAAGAACATCGGGAGCGGGAACGTGAACATCAGTGATGATGCGACGATTGAAGGGGGCTTGTGGGGCTCGTATTTTTTTGATCATGAAGGCACCCAAGCAAGAAAAACGGAGCTCATGGTAAACGGCAGGCTGGAAAACTATTTGACGTCCTTATCAACAGCGAACGAAAACAAGAGCCGTTTGTCCGGGAATGCGAGAGCAGAGCCGGGGGCAAGGCCCATCGTAAGGATGAGCAACACGTTTTTCGAGAAAGGAGCGGCAAACGTGGAAGAGTTGTTCGGAGAAGTGAGGAAAGGGGTTTACTTGGTGGGGTGCAAGGAAGGGCAAGTTTCTCCAAAGACCGGAAATTTCACCTTCGCGGCGCGGTACGGATACGTGATTGAAAACGGCGAAAAAACCAAGCTCATCAAGGACTGCAGCATCAACGGCAACATTTTGGAATCCTTGCAGCACGTGGCAGGAGTGGCGAAGGACGTGCGGTTCGTGCCGGGAACGTGCGGAAAGGAAGGCCAGAGCGTTCCGGTCACGACGGGAAGCCCGCATCTCTTGATGGAAAGCATCCTCGTGGGGTAAACGAGAAGGGATTTGAAAATGGGACGGACGTCGTTCTGGTGGAGGTAGAGGAGGGCGTCCTGGTCAAAAAGCAGGAAGAGCTGGCCGACCTGTTTGAAAAAGTTCATCAAGCCGTGAAGGAAATGGGGATTACGCGGAAAGAAGTCGAAGAAGAGGTAGTAAGGCAAAAGTTAAAAACGCTGGCAGAATTTAGGAGGTTGGAGGCGAGGCAGCGAAGGAAATAAATCTATTTTTGTTTCGGGAGGCGGCGGTGGATTTCGAGTGCCAAGGCGCGAAGCGGGTCTCTCTTGAACCGTTGAATATCTTCTAGCGTAAGCGCTGTTTTCAAGCTGTAGTGTTGTTTAAGATGGGTTACACCGGCAGGGTCAAGGAATATGCCTAGAGCAGGAACGTCGGGGCGGTGTTTGAACACGGCCTGCAGGAACGGAATGGCTTGCGAGGCGGTTGGAAAAGAAAGCGAGATGGCTTCGGCGTCCCGAACGAGGTCAGGCGGAACGTTTTGGAAGTGAGTGACTTGAACGATTCTTAAATCCGAGCGGCCGTGCGCTTCGGATAAGGCGCCGGCAAGGAAAGCGCCCTCGTTGGGCTCGTGAGAAAAGTGGAGCACGAGCCGTTTCGGTTGCTCGCGTCGAAGTAGTGGCTTTGGCATACGCACCGACCAATAAAGTGAATCCGGTTAGCTGTTTATTATTCCGTCACTTCATGTGCAGTTCCAACACGTCTCCGTCTTGAAGCGCATAGTCCCCCGAGACCTGCTGTCCCGCAAACTTCGCGGAACCCCACACGCGCGCGAACTTGAGGTTGTGGAAGAGTTCCTTGTGGATCTGCCGGGCGATGTCGAGCACGGTCGCTCCTTTCTGTATGACGAAAGGCTTGTTGCGGTCCACGTCCCCGTGAGGGGACTTGGTGTAGACGCGGATCAAGTCGAGTTTCTGGAGGAGGAGCTTCTTGAAGCCTAAAATGGACTCGGGGGAAAAGGAATCGAAAGAAAAGAAATCGAAGGAGCCGGACGACGCCAAGCCTTTTTTGGGCGACACGAACCACGCTTTGGGAACGTCGGCGAAAAACTTTTTTTGCTGTCCAAGGTCTTGAAAAGGGTCAAGCAAAACGATATTTAAATCGGCGTTTCTGGCGAAGGTGAAGAGCAGGGCCTTGTTCTGTTCGGTAGCAGAAGGCAAGTCGAGAACCTGCAAATCTACGCTCTCGACTAAAAGCATGCCTGGGATGGCAACGGAACTCTCGAAGGGAACGAGAGTGCTGGCATGGCGGAGCCCGGTGAGCGCGTTGAACAGCGCCGTCTTTCCCGCGTTGGGAAACCCCAGCAAACAAACCTGGGCTGCGCCCTGCCGTTTGATGAAGTCGCCATGGCCGCGCCTGGCCGCTTTTTTTCGCTGCTCCTTCGCGTGCTCTTTCCTCAAATCCGAGATGCGATTGCGGATGTCCATGAGGATGGAATGCGCCGCCTTGTGTTTCGGGCAGAACTTCAGCATTTCCTGCAGAGCGGCCATCTTGTCCTCGTAGGTTTTGGCCTGGCGGTACTGCTCTTCAGCAGCATAGTATTCGGGACCTGCGTTCAAAGAGGCCATGGGCACACCTTAACCGGTACGTTTTCTTTGGCGCGCGGAGCCACCGCACCTTTCTTGGTAAGAAAGGGGCAAGGCGAGTAATATTCCGGGCCGGCGTTCAAGGAAGCCAAGTGGAGTAACACCTGCAAATAAATGAACGGAAAAAGGTTTTATTTCAGATGGAAAGGAAGGCGGCGCCCAACACGACGATGGCGATTCCGACGTATTGGTTGAGTTCTAGCTTCTCTTTCCCGAATAGGTAGGCGAGGACAATGGTGACGAGGGGAAAAGCGGAAGAGATGGGGGCAATCAGGGAAGCCAGGTAGCGGCTCACGCCGAAAGCGTACGTGAGGTTGGCGGCAACGTAGAGCACGCTGATCCAGGCCAGCAGCCGAAAACCACGCAAGGAAAGGGGCTGCGTCTTGGAAGAAAGGTACCAAACCGTCATGAGGAAGAGGCTGAAGAAATAGAGCAAAAACATGCCGGTGACGGCGCCCACGGCTTGGGCGATGGGCTTGAGGAAATACAGGCCGAGTCCGGAAGAAGCGCCGGAAAGGAAGGCGAAAACGGCGCCTTGCACGGGCTTCGAACGGTTGCCCATCCTCTTGAATTCGGATAACTTGAAGCTCGTGAAAACGACGCCCACGATGATGAACGTGACGAGGAACAACTGCGTTGGGGAAAGGGTTTCCCCCAGAAAAAGGAGCGAGGGAATGAGGACGAATAAGGAATACGAGGAGTTGACGGGCGTCACGACGGAAACGGCTCCCGACTCGAGCGCTTTCGAGAACAAGGCGTTCCCTAAACCCCACAAGATCCCGCCGAAGGCGGCCGTGGAAAGCAGCGAAAAGGAAAGCGACTGTTGGGGCGGAAGCCAAAGCAGCAAGATTCCAGTCAGCATGCAGGAGAGCAAGTGGCTGTAGAAAGCCGTGTTGACGGGGCCGGCGGCCTGCACCGTTTTTTTGGTGAAAAAGTCGGCAAACCCCCACAGGAAAGCAGCGCCTACTCCGAATGCGATTTCGGGAATCATGGGAAACAACTCGCCATACACTAATGGGCAGCGGTTTATAAACCAAGGAAAAAAAGCGTACTTATTACGCGCAGGAAGGTGAACAGGATGAGCAGGAGGCAAGTGAACATGGTTCAAGTCATCGGCGTCGGTATCATCATCATTTTGGCGGCATTGGCGCTGCTGGCCTTTTTGGACGCGCAAAACCGGGGAAAGGTCTGGCAAGGGCTTGCCGTTTCGCAAAATGTAATCATTGAGCCTTCCGAAACCTTTCCGCCTGCACAACCCGTCTCATGCGTTCAGGAATCTTGCGATGGCCAAGACAATGACTGCGACGATTTGGTGGACGAGGAAGATGCATGTGTAAGCTTGCCTTCAGCGCCGGAGGTCCGCCAGCCTAAAGGGTACATCATCGAACTGAAAGACGCGCCCGTCTTGGTGAAGAAAAAAGAGCTGGAGGAGAAGCAAATAAGGACCAAGGCTTTTGAAATCGAAGGCTAGTAACGGACAGCAGTAATACCTACGAGTTCTTCGAAAAAGAACTTTTTGCGGAGTTCAATCGTAGCGCGGAAGCCTTTTCGTTGGAGGGCCTTAATAGTTTTTGGGTAATGGGAAAGAGAACTTTCGAGCAAGAGGAGCGTTCCAGGACGAGAAAGGTGTGAAGAAAATTGTTGCAGGAAAGGGTCTAGGACGCGCCGCCCGTCTTTTCCGCCATCCAGCGCGTCGTTCAGCCATCCGCTCACCTTGTCCCGCTTGGCCGTGGGAAGGTAGGGAGGATTAAAAGAAATGGCGTCAAAAGATTGGCTTTTGAGGTTGGAAAACAAGTCGGTTTGAGTGAAAGAAACGGGTTTTCGGGAGGGGAGGAGGCGGACGTTTTTTTCAAGGTTCAAGCGGGCATTTTTGAGCGCCAAAGGGTTGAGGTCGGCAAAAACGACTTCGGAAACGGAGGACTGCCGGAGTGCCACCAACCCCATGGCCCCTGAAGCGCACCCGAAATCCAAAAAACGGCCTTTCGCATGCTTTTGGACGAGTTCCGCAAGCATTTCGGAGTCCTCGTGAGGAGGATACACCTCGGGAAAGACGCCGAGGAGAAAATCGCCGAAGCGCACGACGGAAGCGTCTTTGGGAAGCGGATGGGGCACTATACGTTTTTTATCTGCCATGCCAACAACCAGCATACCTTATCGTTTACGGCGTTTTCGAGGAGAGGAAGTAGCTAAAAGAGTTGTTTTGCGGGGCAGGTCGTAGTAGTACCACAAGGCGTAGTACGTCACGAGAAAGAGGACGAGGGAAACGCGGAAGAGCACGTCGTGGAAAAAGGCAGACACTCCCAGGCTGTTGGAGGCGAACGATTGGACGGTGAAGGCAATACGGACGGCGTTGAAAACGAGGAGGAGAAAGAGTCCGACCAGAAAGCCTTTGATGCGGTAGGAAAGGGACTTTTCGAAGGAGGCAAAAAGGAAGCCGAACATCAGCGCGATTTCAATTTTTCCGCTGCACAAGTCGATGATTTCCACCATGAATCCTTGCAGGCTCAGGAAGGGATGGGAATAGCCTTCCACAACGATGGTGGGGAGGGAAAACAGATTTTGGAGGAGCCAAGCGGAAGAGTAGGCGGCAATGTAGTTGAGCAAGGAAAGGCGTTCCAGGACGAGGTAGGCAGGCAGGGAGAGGGCTAAGAACAACAAAACGAATTTAAATGCCTTCTTCAATTCACTACTAACGTCCTGTTGGCGAGCGCGTTTCAACCCTGCATCCCCGCAGGACGCATTATTTTGCGAATGGTTATTAATTGGTGCGTAAAGGCCATGAAAGGCAAAAACAGCGGACAAAAGCATAAGACGGCGGATAAGTTGAAACTGGTAATAGTGGTAGTTGTATCGTTAGCAATTTTCTTTGCCCTGGCCACGTCCACGCTGAACAATTGGATTAAAGCAGGCTCGCTGCTCGTACTGTTGGCCGTATCCGGGATGCTCATCCAGCGCCTTTCGGGAATCGAGGGCTATTACGGGCTGCTGATCCTCCGCGGAAAGAAAGGATTCAAGGCCATGGAGTACTTCTCCGCGAATTTTTCCACGACGGCCAAGCGACTGGCGGACTTCGGGCTCAGCCTGGGGTTTGGCGCGCTCTATTCCTACTGGCTCTTTGGGAAGGACAAGAAAAAATTCCTATCCCACGTGGCGGCCATGGCCTTCTTGTTCGGGTCCCTGCAGTTCCTGGCAGGCCAACCCTTCAGCGGCTGGGGACTCGTGTTCCTGCTCATGAACCTCCTGTTCGGGCTTTTGGCTCTCGGAGTGCAAAGCCTCGTGCTGCAGGGGGCCAAAATCCTTACGACGGCGGACGCGGGGCCGGGAGCTGCGCTCGTGATCCCTGGCGTTACCGTGCCCTGGGAAGGGATCATCGCCTTGATTATTGCGGCAGGAGTGCATGAGATTGCGCACGGCATCCTCTGCAGGGTGGAGAAGCTGGAAGTCAAGAACTCGGGCGCCATTCTGCTGGGCATTCTTCCCATCGGCGCGTTCGTGGAGCCCAACGAGGAAAAAATGAAGGACATGGACCTGCACAAGAAGCGCCGCATCCTGGTGGCGGGCACGACGAGCAACTTCTTCGTCTTCCTGTTCTTCTTGCTGCTGACCCAGCTCGCGGCATTCGGGATAGCGGGAATGACCGAACAAGTCAAAATCGTTGGCGTCTCGGAAAAGGGAAGCGCGTACGGAATACTTCAAACCAACGAGTTCATTTACGCAGTGAACGGCGTACAAGTAAAGAACACGGCGGAATTGCTTGCGGAAGTGAAGAAATACGACGTGGGGGAAACCGTTGCATTTTCGACCAACCTGGGAACCAAGAACGTCAAGCTGGCGGAAGGAAAGAAAATGGGCGTGTTTTTGCAGGACGCCCCCGCGCCCCAGAACGCGTTCGTCTTCGGAATCCTGGCGTTCGCATTCCTTGTCTTCAACTTGACGGCGCTCATCAACTTCGCGCTGGCCGTCATCAACCTGATGCCCATCTTTCTAACGGATGGTTACCGTATGGTGTACGAAGAGGCGCGTGCCGCGTTTCCCTCGCAAGGGGACCGGAAGGCCAAGCGCATCGCCATCGCTGCAGGAATCGTGTCCGTGCTACTGATTCTCATCAACTTCATTCCCTCGTTCCGCTGAAAAAGAAACGGAGTTGATATCGATGCGGTTTCGCCTGAGGCATAGAGGCAGGGAAGAGGAAATTGACGCCAAAGCTCACTGCACCATCGCGGACGTCTTGAAGCAAAAGAACCTCAACCAGGAAACGTTTCTCATCAAGTTGAACGGAAAGATTGCACACGAGGACACCGTACTGAAAGAAGGCGACGAGCTCGAGTGCTGGAACGTCGTGTATGGAGGCTAGAAGCCCTTTAAAAAATATATCTTCCTCCTATGTGAAACCCTTATGGAAGGGGAGGCTATGAAAAAGGGAAGAATGGACACGCGCGTAGTCAAGAACGTCAAAGCCACGGAGCTGAGCCGCGACCTTATGGAAAGCGACAACTTCCCCTTTTGCCTGACCACGACCTACCGTTATCCGGACGCCGTCACCATCGCCAAGCGCTTCAAGGGAGAGGACGACGGCATGGTGTACAGCCGCATGAACAACCCCACCACGCGGGCCCTCGCAAAAAAAGTGGCGGAGCTCGAGGGGGCGGAGGCGGGGCTCTGTTTTTCCACGGGCATGTCGGCCATCACCAACGTCTTCCTTTCGCTGAGTAATGCGGGAAACAACGTCGTCGTGAACCAGACCGTATACGGGGGGACGCACAAGCTGGTGACGGACGAGCTGCCGCGCTTTGGCATAACGGCGAGGCGGTTCGAGAACGCCCATCCCGAACAAGTGGAAAGCCTCGCCGACGAGAAAACCACGTGCATTTTCGTGGAAACGCCTTCCAATCCTACGCTGGGCATCGTGGATATTGCGGCCGTGGCAAAAATCGCCAAGAAAAAGGGAATTCCGTTGGTGGTGGACAACACGTTTTCCACGCCGGTGCTCCAGCAACCCATTTCGTTGGGGGCGGACATTGTGATCCATAGCGCGACAAAGTACTTGAACGGGAGCGCAAGTCTCGTGGCAGGCATTGCTGTTGGAAAGAAGGAGCTGATCCAGAAAATCTACGACCGCACGTTCTGGACGTTCGGTTCCACGCTGGGGGCGTTCGACGCGGGCATGCTGCTCTTAAGCATCCAAAGCGTGGCCGTTCGCATGCAGAGGCACTGCGAGAACGCCTTGAAAGTGGCTAAGTTCCTGGAGGCACATCCCAAGGTGGAACGCGTGTTTTACCCGGGGCTGCCAAGCCACCCCCAGCACGAGATTGCGAAAAAGCAGATGAAGGGGTTCGGGGGCATCGTGGCCTTCACGGTGAAAGGAGGCCGCCACACGGCGCAGAAAGTGGTGGACAGTACGCAGGTTTGCGAGCGGTTGATCAACTTGGGGCAGAACATCACGACCATTTGCCACAACGCCTCGACGACGCACTCCGAACTCGACGAGGAAGCGCTGAAAAAGGCAGGCATCAGCGAAAACTTCATCCGACTTTCGGTAGGACTTGAGGACCCCCAGGACATCATGGAGGACTTGGGAGAGGCGCTGAAACTCGTCTGACTCGTGGGAGCATGCCTCGGAAAGCGGTGAGGAAAAGCATTAGGCTGAAGTGCAGGGCGACGAGCGCCAACCTGGGGGCGGGCTTCGACGTGGCCGGCATGGCGCTGGAAGAGCCTTTCGACGTCATGGAAGTGACCATAGCAAAAAAAGGAATCCGGATAGTGAATTCGGGCGCGTATGAAGTCCCCACCGAGGCTGCCCAGAACACGTGCGGAGCCGTCCTACAAGCCATGTGCAAGGATTTTGGCATTGCGGATGGATTTCTGATAAAGATTGAGAAGAGCATTAAGCCGGCAAGCGGGCTCGGGAGCAGCGCCGCGACGGCAGCCGGAACGGCCGTGGCCCTCAACGAACTGTACCGACTTGGCCTTTCGCGGAAACAACTGGTCCGCTATGCCTCGCTGGGAGAGCAAGTGGCCGCCGGTTTTCCGCACACGGACAACGTCTCCCCCGCCCTTCTAGGAGGAATCGTCTTTTCCTCGGAGGCAAGCGGAGAGGCGGAATTGGTTCGTTTTCCCCCCGTTTCCGTGGACGTGCTGGTTATTTTGCCCGACAAGAAAAAAGGGTCCACGAAAGAAATGAGGGCGGCCATCCCGGAAAAAGTGGAATGGAAAAGCGCCAGAAGCAATTTGCAGGGGCTGGCCCTCTTGTTTGCTGCCGCAGCGGAATCGGATGCGGAAAAGTTTATGGCAGCCGTGCACAAGAAAGACGCCATCGTGGAGCGGGCGCGAAGCAAGGTCCAGGCACTTTCCCACCTTCCGAAACTTCAAGAGCTGGGGGACGCCTATGGCTTCGGGGTTTTTGCGAGCGGCGCCGGCCCTGCCGTGCTTGCGGTTTGCCTCCCCTCCAACAAAAACACGCGGGAATTTGAGAAGGAAATCCGACGTGTTTTTGGGGAGCAAAAGGTTGCCGTGGAATTGGTTTGGACGAAGATTTCGGAAAAAGGCGTGGAACCGGCATCTTCCGGAGAAAAAGAGTCGTGGCTGCAGTGCACCGAATGCGGAAAGCAAGCGTCCGACGACGGAATCCAGTGCGCCATGTGCTCCGGGTTATTGGAAGTCAAACATGATTTTGCTGCAAACATTTCGCGGCAACTGTTCGAAAAGAGGGGAGGTTCCGGAGTATGGCGGTTTAAGGAACTCGTGCACCCCTCGCTGGAAGAGAAGTTCATCGTCACGAGAGACGAGGGGAACACGTTCCTCTATTCCCATGCGGCCATCGACCGGTACGCAGGCGTTTCAGGAATCTTGCTGAAGCATGAAGGGGAAAACCCGACGGGGTCCTTCAAGGATAGGGGGATGACGGTCGCCGTTTCAGAGGCCCGCAGAAGAAGAGCGAAGCGCGTGGCGTGCGCCTCCACGGGAAACACGTCCGCCTCCATGGCCGCCTACGCTTCCCTGGCCTCCATCCCTTCCACCGTATTCATTCCGGAAGGCAAAATCGCGGCAGGAAAACTCTCGCAATCCCTGGCATATGGCGCTGCCATCGAGCAAGTGGAAGGCAACTTCGACGCCGCCATGGAAAAAGTGCAGCAGGAAAGCAAATCGCAGGGAATGTATCTGCTGAACTCCGTCAACCCGTGGAGGATCGAAGGCCAAAAAACCATCATTTTCGAGCTGCTCCTGCAGCTGAAATGGAAGGTTCCGGAATGGATTGCCGTCCCTGCAGGAAACTTGGGGAACACGTCCGCGTTCGGAAAAGCGCTCGAGGAGGCCTACGAATTGAAGCTCATCGACAAAATCCCGAGGCTTCTTTCCGTGCAGGCGGAAGGAGCGGCTCCGTTCTTTCGACTATGGAAAAACAAGCAAGAAAAACTAGTGTCCGAATTGAGGCCTGAAACGGTTGCGACTGCCATCCGGATCGGTAATCCGGTAAGTTGGAGGAAAGCCTTGAAAGCGATCACCTTCACGAAAGGAATCGTGGAAAAAGTTTCGGACCAAGAAATCATGGAAGCCAAGGCTGTAATTGATGCGGCAGGAATCGGGTGCGAGCCCGCCTCTGCCGCAACGCTTGCGGGGGTAAGAAAAGTAGCAAAAGCAGGAATAATCCAGGAAGGGGAAAAAGTAGTGTGCATCCTGACGGGGCACTTGCTGAAAGACCCGGACGCCACGATTCAATACCACAAGAAAAAGCTGGAACTAAGCAAACCAAAATTACAACGAAGTTAAGGTACGGATAACCCTTCAGTCAAATTCGAGCAAGGACTGCGCAGGCTGTTGCGCCGCTTCTCCCGCCGCGAACGCGTTGTATCCCCTACGCTTGAGTTCCTTGGCGAACGGCGCGTTGTAGCCGTGCATGCAGATGACTCTCTTGGGGCTGGCGCGCTCCACATAAGCGACGAGCTCGTTGAAGTCCGCATGGTCGGAAAGGCAAAAGGAGGCATCGGCGTCCGCCGTTCTTCCAATCAGACTCCAACCGGTGGCCAACCCGCAGCTCACTTTGCGGCCATGGATGAAGGAAAGCTGGGAAGCCAATTCTCGGTTGACATGCCGGAAAGGGTAGACGGCAACGAAAGAATGCTGCAACGCCTTTTTTCCGTCCTCCGAGTTTTCGGGAACCACTTGCAAAGGCACGCCGTGCCTGTCGTAGATTTCGCATAGCTTGTAGACGGAGGAGTCCACGAGGGGGGCCAAGTGCAGGTAGTCGTTCAAGATTTTGATGATTTCCTGCGCTTTTCCCAGCGAGTAGCCTCCCAGAACTACAGAACGTCCCTGGGCCATTTCCTTGGAAACCCATCCGGCTACTTGTTCGCAGACTTGGAAATGGTCGGGGAAGAGGAAGCGGGGCAGGCCGTACGTGCACTCGATGGCAAGCGTGTCTGCGGGGACGACTTCCGCGCCTTTCTGCGTGAGCGAGTCGCGGAGCTTGAAGTCGCCCGTGTACGTGAACGAGGAGCCGTTTTCGACGTAAAGTTGGGAGGAGCCCAAAATGTGGCCGGCATTGGCGAGGCGGAGCGTGATATCGTCGGGCCGGAAGCGCTTCTTGTGGACATCCGGTTTTGCATAGTTGCGGGCGGCCAGCAAGTCAAACGTGGCGTCAGAAGCAATAAGCCTTTTGGCGGATTTTACGCCGGCGACGTGGTCGGCGTGGGCGTGGGATACGAAGCCGAGATCCCCCCGCGCGTCCAGCGCAATCTCGTGGTTTCCGGTGCGCAAGGTGGAGGCGGCGGCGGAAAAGGCGAGCATAAAAAAACGAACGAAGAAGTCCTTAAAAAAAGGTGCCTAAGCGGAGAAAAGATGAAAAAAAGAAACGAGGAAACGTGGAAAAGGCGAGCATGAAAAAGGAAACGGCAGGAGGCTTAAAAAAGGAGCGAGAAAAAAAGAAAACGAACCCACCCAAACGTTAAAAAGAAAGGAGCGCATGGGAAAGTAAAGGCTTCGAGTAGGAGCCTCAAACCAGAAAAGGAGTCAACAGCCGGTTGTGGCCGAACGAAAAGGTTTCCAGCATGGTTTTGGAGTCCATGGTGAGCCCGCTGAAGGCGGAACGCAACCCTCCCGCCATCATGCTGTTGGGGTTCACGTTTGTCACCCTCGCCGTCTGGATTGCGAGCACCGTGCTCGAGTTGGAGCCCAAGAGCATGATGCTCCTCGTGTTCGTCGTCATTCCCTCCATCCCCTTCATCCTGAACCTGTTCCACTCGGACGAAGAGCTCTTGGAGCACGAGCGCGTCTTGGGGAGCCGGACGCTCGCCAAGCACTTCTCCGTCATGTTGGTGCTCATTGCCTATTTCTTGGGCATGGTCATCGGGTTCACGTTCTGGTACCTTTACCTGCCGCCGGACGTTGGGAAAGACCTGTTTTCCATGCAGCTGCAGGAACTCCAGAACCTGAAGGCCGTGGGGGCCAAGATCAGCATCAAGGCCCTAGAGGCCGTAACGCAAGTGGTAACCGGGGCGGCCACCTCGGCCCGGTTCGGGTCCACCTTCGAATACATTTTCCTCCACAACTTGTGGGTGTTGTTCCTCATCATCGCCTTTTCCGTGATTTATGGAGCAGGCTCTGTTTTTGTCTTGGCGTGGAACGCGTCCGTGGTCGGCGTTTTCTTGGCCAATTTTGCAAAGCAGTACGTGTTCCGGCAGGAGGCGTACGCGCTCGCTTCCGGCGTCGGCGTCGGCATCTTGGGCTTGATTCCCCACGGAAGCTTCGAGCTGCTGAGTTATCTGATTGGAGCCATGGCCGGAGGCATCCTGAGCTCCGCCATCGTCCGGGGACAGTTCCTACAGCCTGGAAAGTTCGCCGAAATCATGGTGGACGTCGCGAAAATGTTAGCCTGGTCCATCGTGCTCCTGGCGCTCGGGGCGCTGATTGAGAGCGGCGCCGTTGTGTTCTGACGCGAAAAACCGAAGAACTGAAAAAGGCTTTTAAAGGAAATTATGCTTACGTTTCAAGAGCGAAAGGTCTTCTCATGCCCGTCAAGAGTCTGGCCATCATTCCCGACGGCAACCGGAGGTATGCCAACCAAAGCCGCCTCAGCGTGCGCGCGGCCTACGACAAGGGCTTCCAGAAAGTGGAAGAAGTGCTGGAGTGGGCGGAAGAAACGGACATTGAGCGCATTGCTTTCTGGGCGTTGTCTCTGGAGAACTTCAAGAAGCGGTCAGGGGTGGAACTCCGCGTCCTGTTTTCCTTGATGAGGAACCACATCCGCAAGGCCCTGCAGGACAAAAAGTTCGTCAAAAAAGGCGTGCGCGTAAAGTTTTTCGGAAAACTCGAATTGCTGCCCGAAGACCTGCGGGAGATGATGCGGAAACTCGAGGAAAAGACGGCGAACGGAAAGAGGGAACTCGGGATTGCGGTAGCCTATTCGGGAAGGGAAGAACTGCTGCAGGCCGCAAAGAAAGTCGTGGTTGACTTTAGCGGGAAGCCGGAACAATTGAACGAAAAGGATTTCGAGAAGTACTTGTACTTGCCTCAACCGCCCGACTTGATCATTCGGACGGGGGACGTGTCGCGGCTTTCCGGGTTCCTGCCCTGGCAGACCGCGTACTCGGAACTGTACTTTTCCAAGAAGCTGTGGCCCGAGTTTTCCCGCGAAGACTTCCAGGAAGCGCTGGCGTTTTACGAGCACACGGAACGCCGCTTCGGGAAATAAGGGAAACACAATCCTTTAAGCGTTAGGATTCTGAACGTCGATAGTACACCGTTTAACATACGGGATTTTCCATGGAGGAAGAAACTCGCAAAGAAGAAGCCGGGGAGGAAACCGAACTGGACGAGGCCGAGATGCTGAAAACGTATGCGAACGTGGCAAGGATAGGGAGGGAAGTCAAGGCCTATGCAAAGGAAATGGCTGCAAAAGAAAAATCACTCTTGAAGCTTGCGGAAGACGTGGAAAAGAAAATCATCGGGTTGGGAGGACAAGTCGCTTTCCCGGCCAATCTTTCCAGGAACGACGAGGCCGCGCACTATACTCCCGAGGCCAATGATGCAACAAGCATTGCAGCGAACGACCTTTTGAAAGTGGATTTAGGAGTGCACATCGAGGGGCTTACGGTGGACTTCGCGTTCACGCACGATTACTCGCAAGAGAATGGAAAGCTGGTGGAAGCCGCGGAGGAGGCCTTGCAGAATGCGCTCTCCATCATGAGGGCGGGAAAGAAAACGTCGGAAGTGGGAAAGGAAATCGAGCAGACCATCAAGAAAAAAGGGTTCAAGCCCGTGGAAAACCTGTGCGGGCACTTGATCGAGCCCTATGACTTGCATGCGGGAATCGAAGTGCCTAATGTAGAAAGAGGAGGCCACGTGTTTGAAGAAGGCGAAGTGTTCGCCGTGGAGCCCTTTGCGAGCACAGGCGACGGTCTAGTGCGCGATGGAGCGTTCCTGCAGATTTACATGGTGAAGCCGAATTCGAGAGCACAGGTAAGGCTTCCAAGAAGTCGGGAGCTGCTGGCCAAGATTCTAGCGGATCGGATGACCCTCCCGTTTGCGTTGCGGTGGTATGCGGGCTTTCCCATGCTCAACCTCTCCATAAACGACCTGGTAAGGAACGGCGTGCTGGAAGAGTTCCCCGTGCTTGTGGAGACGAAGAAGGGTTCTTTGGTATCGCAGGCGGAAAGCACCGTTCGGATTACGCAAGAAGGAGTGGAAGTGTTGGTCTGAAAGCGTGGCAGAAGCTGCAAATATGCATCACGTGACGCACTTTTAATTTCCAATGTTTAAAACAGAGCCCAATAAAAACAAAGACAGCCAACAAACACTTCACCAATGTTTCCAGCGCTAAAAATGCTCCTTTTACCTCCAATAACACTAATTTAGACGATTGTCTGCCAAATACTAATATAATGTTACTACCGACAAGTTTATATATGAGCTTTGTCATATAATGATAGGCGATAGCGAGCTATGGCAAAGGTCACGCTGCGGGAGCTCAAGGAACTGGCTCCTCACATTGAAGCGCAGGAAGCCCAGCACAAGAACTACCAAGTGCTTCCCATGTTCTTGCCTACAGATATCAGCGCCAAGAAGGGGACGGGCGTCGTCAAGGTCGTCACCAGGCAGAACTTCATGAACGAAGGCATCGGGAACTGGGTGCTTTACAATACATACCGCGGAGGCGCCGTCGCGCTTGGAGTACTGGCACTCGTGACCTTTCCCGTAAACATTTACTTGAGCGCGTTGTTTGGCCTGGGGGCCGGGTATTCTTACGGAAAATTCAAGTTCAAGGACTTCATCATCAACCACCAGCTGCGCGAAAGGTGGCTGCTCGAGGGAACGTAAGCAAAGAGCTAACATGTGGTCGGGAAAAAAAGAAAAAAAAATGGAATGGAAAAAGCGGGGAAAGCGGGTGAACCGTTGGAGAAGAACGCTGGAAGAAGAGGTCGTATAAGAAAGAGGGCACCATGCCTAAAAAGAAGAGGAAATGTCGGGGGTTAGCGTTAGAGGTTACAAGGGAAGAGAGGTAAGCAGCCAGTATGTCGCATGAATCACTACACGACGGCCATGTAGAAACGAGGGACACGGAGCTCGTGGGGTTACAGAGCACGCGGGGCGGGGCCAACGTGACGCCCATGAAGACCCTCTCCTACTTGGAAGTGGACCCGAAAGTCCGTGCAAACATGCGTGCGTCCACGCGTTGGGACTACGTCTCGGAATACATCGGGTACTGGATCGACAACAAGCGTTTCTGGGTATTGGCCGTGCTGTTCGTGGGAGCCGGCATTTTGCTGTTGGACGTTTTCGCGCCTGTCGGCCTCTTGATGATTGCCGTGGGCGCCAAATACAGGAACATCGCGTGGATGGACAACTTCATTTACGCCAAGTTCGGCCGCTACAGGTCGCTGGTGCTGGTGGACTAGGGGAAAAAAATGGTAAATATAGGTTTTCCAAAGTTCGGGGATTCGAAGCCAAGAGTGTGGGTAGGAGGCGAAGTATCGGAGACCACGGACGCGCCCGCCCTTCACCGCGAACACGTGAGGGACTCGAGCCTGCCCGTGCAGTTCATGACGCTCGTGGAAGACTTCACGCCAATAAAACCCGTACGCGGCGAACTCAACAGTTTCGAGGACGGCATGTTCCGTGTCGGACTGTTCGGCTTGAGCCAGCGCCAAATCTTCCTCTTGATCACGGTGGGATTGATGTTTGCGTTGCTGCAGATAACGGTGGGGTAGAGTGCACAAGCCAGTCAACATGCGTTTGCAGGACATCCGCTCGTTTGTTTTGGAAGGAGGCGGCGATAGCGGAAGCCACGAACATGGCGGCGGGCTTGCAACTCATGCCGTGCACAGGAGCGGCCTCGCAAGAGGCCATGCAGGCGGACACGGAAGCCATGGAGTTCACGGTGGGCACGGAGCGCATGGCGGAGGCCATGGTGGGCACGCGCCTCACCCCGAGATTCCTCACGTGGAAGGCGCCAACCCGCTCATGGACGACTATTTGCGCCCGGACAGCACTCAGGCCGCAGACCGCCTTCCCGAGTTTGAAGGAAAGCGCATGCTTCCCATCTACTTGCCTACTTCCGCTAAAGACATTCAAGGTGACGGCAAGCCCGTCAACTCGGTGAAGCTGCTCACGAGGGCCGCACTCATGGATGACGTGCTGAATGAAGATTACAAGAACGGAAGCGTGGGAGCCATTTACCGCGCCTATTTCATGGCGTGGGTGTGCGTCGGCCTCACCATTCTCGGCCTGAGCATCAGCCCCTACCTTTCCGCGGTTTTCGCCTACCTCGCGGGGTATTATTGGAGCGAGAAGGACTTGAGTGTCGGCTGGAGTATTCAATGGTGGAAAGGAAAGACGCTCACGTACACCCAGTAAGGTGACCAATCATGGAAGACCACATCGAACGAATGCCGCCGGTGCAAATGACGTCCGTGCTGGCAGACGTGAAGAAGCCCTTCCTCAAGATGACCACGAGGTGGACCTACATCTCGCGGTACCTCGAGCTCTGGAAGGAAAGCATCCGCTTCCGCAGCTTTGCCGCGGTGTCTTTCGTGGCCGGCATCGTCCTTTTGACCACGATTCCCATCATGAGCATCTTCGCGTTCGCGGCCGCCGCGTATTACTGGGAACTGTACAAGTTCCGCCGGCACCGTCTCGAAAGCCAAAGGTCCGTGATGATCGGGCACTAACTGACCCCTCTAGGGGGCTTTGCCCCCTACTCGGGATACGCAAAACCCCGCGTTTTGCTATCCGCCTAAACTGCGGTTTAGTGC
>SBBD01000046.1 GCA_005239845.1 archaeon
AAAGAAAAGGGTAGCGGTTTGAAGCGTGGAAATCCCGAAATTTCTTTTGGCGGGGGCGTTCAAAATGTAGAAGATGGAGGCGAAGGCGAGCAGCAAGACGAGGGAAGAGACCGCAAACTTGAAGAGCAGGACGGCCGGGTCTGCTGGCGCCAAGAGCAGCGAGCTCCAAATCACGAGGAAGGAGAGGTTGAAGACGGGATGGAAGAAGGCCAGCACGAACGACTTGGGGCCGTAGTTGAGCATGACGAACAAGGCCGCAAACCAGGCGAGGAACACGACGGAGTTGGAGAGCAGGACGATGGCGGACAGGTCGGTAAAGCGGGGGGAGAGGAGCACGCCCCCTAAATAAAAGAGGACGGAAATGGCTGTGGCAGCCAAGGAAATGAAGCTGAAGTGCTTGAGGCGGTGGGCGAAATCTTCCTTGCGGGAGAGGCTTGCCGCGAGCACGCTGGAAAAGAGCGCCGGAACGCCGAGCAAGAGAAGGCCTTCAGCGCCCCCATACAGCAAGGACTCGCTGAGCCGCGTCACGTCGCGGGCTTCCGGCAGCATGCCCAGCCTCAACAGGAAGCCGGCGAAAAAGCTCAAGGCAAACAGGTAGATGAACGTCTTTTTGTAGGAAGGCAGGTGGATGGCCAGCTTGCTGATGGCCGTTGCCTTATCATCAATCACGTCCACCATATCTCATTCACGTCGTAGGAAAGGCGCCAAGCGGCTTCAGAGTGACAAGCGGCGCATTCACCGTCTTCTGCTAGCGGGTAGGAAACGGGAGTTTAAAGGCTTTGGCTCAGAGCAAAAAACAGCGGAACGCGGCCGGAAAAAATGGGCGAGCGGACAGTTCGTTTACCGTTTGGCGCTGGGCTTGCGGAGTCGGTAGAGCTTTGGGGCGGACTGCCATACGAGCCGGCGTTTCAGCTTGTGGGCGTTCACAAAATATTCGGAAAGCACTTGGTCGAAGGTCTTGTTCTGTTCGGTGGCCAGCTTCATGAGCTCGAGCGTGATGAAGCGGAGCTCGGAGTTGACGGCCGACAAGTCCTCGTAGTTCTCCATTTGCCTCCAAAAGGCCTAACGAAAGCAAGAAATAAAAAGCGAATGCACGCGCCTAACCTACTACCCCGCGCAGAAGGTTCGCCTCGAACACGTTGGCGTCCAAGGAAAAGAAAACGCGGCAAGCCCGCCATCCACCGAATTAAATAGGTTCATAAAAACAAAGAAGGCATGAGAAAAAAGGCGTGCGCCAAGTGCGGGCGGGAAGAAGCGTTCTCCGGGGAATTCATGGGCGCGTTCTGTCCCTCTTGCTTTGCCGGAACGGGGACGCTGAAGACTGGGACGGCCAGACTGGCCGTTTGCCCCCGCTGCGAGCGCATACGGGTAAGAAACCAGTGGAGTAAAGAAACCCCGGAGTTGGTGCTCGACCTCGCGGCTTCAAAGGTGAAGGGCCGCTATCCCGTTGAGAAGGCGGGCCTCGTTGCCCTCCAGAAAAAGCGGAACGAGTGGCTGGCCATGGTTTCCTTGCAGTTTTCCGCAGAAGGGAAACGCGTGGAAGAGGTCCAACGGGTACGGATCGAGGTAAGGCGAATGCTTTGCCCCGACTGCCACCGCCTCGCCTCCGGATACCACGAATTCATCCTGCAGCTCAGGGGGCCGCCAAAAAAAGTGGAAAAGATGGCGGCGTGGGCCCAAGAAGAGCTGGAAAAGGACACGCTCGTGACGAAAGCGCAGGAACAACCGCAAGGAATCGATTTGTATATCGCGGACAAGCATCCGGCCATGCAGCTGGTCATGCGTCTGCACCGCCCCTACCAGGCCACGCGTTCCCTGAAAGGCGTTCGACGGGGAAAGCACCACTTCATTACGACGGTATGTATTCGACTATAAAAAAAGGAAAAAACGAGGGGAGGCCAAGCACGGCTTATGGCACGGGGTCGTCCTTCTTCTTTTCCTGCCCGTTGGGAACAGCAGGAGCCGGAGGTTGCGGTTCTTCCACCCAGGAAATGGCCGTCACGGGGCACGTGTCAATCGAGCGCTGGATGTTCTCCTCCGAGTCCCCTTCCCCGTTCACGACCTTGCTCTTGCCGTCCTCCTGCATCTCGTAGACGTCGGGCGCCAAGGCCGCGCAAGCACTGCACCCGATGCAGGTCTCGGGGTCCACAAACGGCACTTTCTTGGACATGAAAAAAACCGGCGTACTCATAGCGGAAATGGAAAATAAAAAGGTATGGTGCAGTAGTTTTTTAGTACTTTGTCTGCCGTTATCCGAATAAAGGCGAGGCGCCGGCCCACGCCCCGATCAAATAGCCCAGCACGGCGGCCGTCAACCCGATGAGCGCCATCTCAATTCCCGACTTCCACCAGACGCCGACCGTGACTTGGGCTTTATAGGCCCCGGCCCCGAACAGCACAAGACAGCTCAGCACGACAGCAGTAGGCATGGCGGATGCCATGGGAAGCAGGAAAAAGGGCAGGAGGGGAACCGCGGAGCCGACGACCGTTGAAACGCCTACAACCCACGCTTCTTGCAAAGGATCCTTGTGGTCTTCCTCGGAGAGGTTGAGTTCGTCCTTCATCATGACGTCCACCCACCGGTCCTTGTCCTCCGTAATGTGCTTCACGATCTGTTCCAGCAGCTTTCCGGAAAAGCCTTTGGCGCGGTAAATGCGCCGGATTTCCTCGCGTTCTTCCTCCGGCGTTTCCTCGACTTCCTGGTACTCGCGGGCCTTCTCGCTTTCATAGAACGACCGGGCGGCCTTGGCGCTCGTATAGGCTACGGCGGCCATGGAAATGCTTTCCGCGGCAAGCGCGGCAAACCCCGCAACCAAGACAATGCGTGCGTCGTTTGTGGCGCTCGCGACGCCCAACACGAGCCCCAACACGTTGACGAGGCCGTCCTGTCCTCCCAAAATGAGGTCCCGCAGCTGGGAGCCCTCCATGCGGTGCTTTTCCAAATGGTTCTTGTGCGCGATTCCCGAATAGTCTATGCGCATACCAGGCTACAACGAAGGCGTACTTATATGGCTTTTGGGTCCAGACAACAAGCTAGTAATATTTTTCGATGCCCAGCTTCTCGACGCGCTGGTTGACCCAGTTCCAGTCCACGTTCTTGAGGAAGGCCTCGATGTACTTCTTGCGCGAGGTGGCGAAGTCAATAAAGTACGCATGCTCGTACACGTCCAGAATGAGGACCGTGGTGCAGTTCCACACGCCTTGCGAGTGGTAGTCGCAGGAATAGTTGTGGAGTCTCAAGTCGTCCCAGTCGAAGCCAAGCACCACCCACCCTCTCGCCGCGATTCCTGCTGCCCCGAAGTCCTCCTGCCACTTTTCCAAGCTCCCGAAATCCCGTTTAATCAAGTCCACGATTTTTCCGGAAGGGGGATTCGCGGCTCCCAAGTTGTCGAAATAGCCCTCGTGCAACTTGATGGCGTTCGTGGCAAAGACTTGCTGCCGTTTCAGTTCTCCGACTTCGCTGAAAGTGGCGTTCGCCTTGCTCTTGTCCGTCTTTTCCAGCAACGGCTCTATTTCGTTCAGTTTTTTCACGTACCCCGCGTACAACACGTCGTGGTGTTCGGAAAGCTGTTTTTCCGAAAACCCGTCCAGTACCTTGAACTTCAACGGCTTGACCGCGTGTTCTTTGGCTCCCTTCTCCCGCATTTCCACCACCCCCAGAACCAGTGCGAAAACACTACTGCCTCAGGCTTTAAAAAAACAAAGGTCGAAGAACGGCAAGTAATCGCGAAATTATTCTGTTGAAAAATGAAAATCGGCCGCCGCTTCCGTTTCGTTGACGAGCAATTTCAGTTTGTGGCGCTCGGCAAGGGCTTTGGCGTACTCTTCAATGGACGGAAAATAAACTTCCTGCATAGCTTGTCCAGGAATGCTTGCATAATGCACTCGAAAGGTGGATTGGGAACTTTGGTGTCGAAGTTCAATGAGCGGGGTCGTGGCCTGGGGCGGTGCCGCATTAATTTCCTCATCGCTTTTACCAACCGATTTCCCAACGGCGTGAAGAATTCTTCTTGCCCGTTCCCAGTCCGCGTCCCATTTTTGTTTCTCCCTTGGCAACGCATGCTCTGGGACGCCGTATCGCCTATACGCTAACGTGGGAAAATCGCCTTTGGACACGCCTAGGATTACACGTTGCAGCGCCCGGGTTGCCTGTTCGGGGGACATTGGTTTTTTCGGCATGCGCATATCTTGTTCTTGAGAATTAAAAAGCATTCAACGAAAAGGATTATAAAAGCCCGGAAGTAATGGTTGCGAGAAAGCATGGACGTCTCGTGCCCGCAGTGCGGGAACCCCAACCTCGATGTGGACGCCGCGAATTCCGTGGTGTTCTGCAGGAACTGCGGGTTCGCCGTGCGCGTGGACCCCCAGTCTGGAGAGGTCACTCCGTTGAGCCAAGGAGGCCCTGCGGCCGGAGGCGCTCCAGAAGCCTACCATGACAAAACCATTTTCGGCACCGACCCGCTGACCTTCTTCTTGGGCGGCACGGCTATCCTCCTGCTCCTGACCGTGCTCAACCTGTTCACGTTCTCGTGGTTCGTAGTCTTGGAAGTGCTGCTCGTCGTCTTCTGGTGGTACAACCACTAGAAAAAAAAGGTCGGAAAGCGTTTTCTCCCCCGCACGCCCTATCCTTAATTCCACACGCGCTTAGCTGCTTCTTGCAAACAAGTTACAGACGGTGTTGTCGGGAGGGAAGCATTCATTCGGGCGAAGGCAAACTTTTGAGAAAATGAGGCATGCGCCCAACAGGCAAGGTGCTCGCTGGCGACTTGTTCCAATGCGGTCATCCTGTTTTCCGTTTGTTGTTGGAGCGAGTGAACGGCGTGAACCAACGCCAAGACGAAGGCAAAAAGGGCGGCCATGGCCACGAGGGCTTCCAAAGACAGCTGCCCGCGCGACTTCATGAAAACCCCTCGGGGACAAGGAAAACGGCGGACGATCCTTCCCGGTAAATGGAAACGCCGAGCACGAACTGCTTGGGGGAAAACGATTCCGCGTACAGTTCAGGCAAGAACGAGCTCCCCGTCCGTGAAACGCGCACGCTGCCGTTTACCAGGTCCAGAAAGCCTTGGACAAAAAACGCGGGTTTTCCTCTGGAGTCCAGCGTCCAAGCACTCCAATCCCTGCACGAAGAACACTTCAGGCGGGAAGCAGCGAGCTGGGAAGGGAGTTGGCGCAAGTCAGCTTCAGAGACGACGCCGGCCCAAACGTCGGCAGAAAACCCTTCTTCCGCCCACCGCTTTTCCAGTGTTGCCTCCAGTTGAGCGAGTTTAGAGGCGGCATCCTTCGCCTTTTCTTCGCGTTCGCTTCCTGGCGAGGCGCCCAACGCCGAGCGCACGGCGCCCTTGAATTCCAGTTCAAGGGCGTGCATCCGCTCTTCCTGCAAGAGCAAAGGCCGGGTTTGAAGTTCCGGCTGAAACAGGCGGGCTTGGAAACGGAGAACCGCCATGAAAAGCAGGGAGAATGCCAGCACCAGAAGGAAGGAGGCTGCACCTTTCATGTCCGACACCCGCCGCCTCCATCTCATAAATAACAAACAAGCGTTTATTAAAAATTCATATGCGGACAGGGCGGCCGAGGAGCGGGTGGGCAAAGGAGAAACAAGCGTTTATTAAAAGGCGCGCGGAAAACGGCCTTATGCTGAAACCATGGTTCTTACTGCTGGCGTTGTTCGTAGGCATGGCGACCGCCTACAGCGATTACTCGTTCGAGACTTCCGTCAACGTGAACCCGGACGGCACGGCGCACGTCACGGAAAAGACCATTTTCCTGTTCGAGAACAACGAGGAACGCCAGGAATTCGAGAACAAGCTCAGCCTGGGGGAAAGCACGATCATCGAATGGCAGAAGTTTTCCAAGAACATCAAGTTCCACTTCCGGGGCGGCATTTCGGACACGCGGATTACGGCCAAGAAAGAGTTTTCCGTGAGTTTTTCGGCGGGAGCCGTCATCGTCGAGTACGACGTGGAAACGCCCTTGTTCAACCAGCGCCCGGAAGGCAGCCGCCGCACGATCTATTCCCTCAACGAAAAAAGGATGGCGTTCGACGTCACGAGGACCGGCGAGACCATCCTGGGCAACAACATGAAGCTCGCCTTCGAGATTCCCGTGGACGCGGAACTGCTGTCAGTGGCCCCGCCTCCGGACGCGAAGGAAGCGAACAAGCTGGTATGGAACGGCCCCATTGCACGGGCATGGGAACTGGAATTCGCGCGCGAGATTCCCTTGAGTCAGGAAGTCAACCAGTTCTTCGGGGACGCGCTCAAGCGGATGGAGGACGTCTTCCCCCTCCTCTTGCTGGCGGGATTCATCCTCATCGTGGGCTTCATCCTCCTGAAGTTTCGGAGCAAATAAGTAAAATCATTTTTTATGAAGAGAAGTTGTGGAAAAACGTTCCTTCAGCAAGGCGTCCTCCTCTTCGGAGAGTTCCAAATAATCGGCCAGCTTTTTTTCTACGGACAGCCGAGCCAACGCGTCTTGGGCATCCGTCCGGGAGACGTGCAGCTTGCCGGCGGTCTTCCGCAGGAGCCGCTTGTGCACTTCCCTTGCGCTTTTCGTCTTCCCCATTTCCTTGATGGCCTGGGGAAACTCGTACTTGACGAACTTGCGGTAGGCTTCCTTCTTGCTCAACGCCGCGCCCGCCAGCCCGAGGGCGCGCACGTACCGCAGAAACCCCCAGTTTTGCCTCGAGCGGATCCGGCCCTGGAACACATCCGCACGGGAAAGCCAGTGGAACGCCTCCGCCACCTCTTCCCTCTTTTCATACTCCAGCGGAACGTTCTGCTCGAGCCATGCCAGGAATAACTCGAACTCGGAGGTGTTCAGCAGCTCGGCCGCCTCGAGGGCGGAGGAGTAATGCATGGTTTTCAAGACGTGGCGCACCGCGTTGAACAGGTCTTCCGGGCGATCCCGGCCATTCAAGCGCGAAAGGGCCGTCTCCCCTTCCTCCAACGGATGCTCGAGCGGCTTCAACTCCTGCGGCTGAAGGCGGGCGAGCGCCTGCAAGTCATTTAAAGCGGCGCGCAAGTCACCGTTCGCATTCGAGGCGATTTGTTCAACGAGTTCCTCGTTCACGCCTTCTCTCGCCGCAATTTCCTTGAGTTTTTTTTTCAGGGTCAGCGCATGAATGCGCTTGAAGGCCACGAGCTGGCACGCGAAGCGCAGGCTCGCCAAGTGGGGGTCCCACACGTCGTTCGCCACAAAAATCAAGGGCGCGTGGGACTCGCGGGCCAGTTTTTCGAGCACGGAAAACTCTTTGCGGTCAGCCACCGCGTCCACTTCGTCCACGAAGAGCAAAGGGAGGCCGAACAGTCCCGCGGAAGTGCTGCTGGCCGCGTAGAGGCGCTGCAACCCTTCCTCGTTCCGCACGTCGGAGGCATTCGTTTCCACGAGGTTCCAAGGCTGCTCCTCCGCCAGTGCGTGAATTAGCGCTGTCTTCCCCACGCCGCAGGGGCCGTGCAACAGCAAGGGCTTGACTTTCTTTCCTCGGGCCACTTCCAAGGACCACCGCCGTACTTCCTCCACGGCTTCTGCATTCCCCAGAAATTCGTTGAGGGAATGGGGGGCATACTTCTGCGTCCACAACAAGGCGTCCATATAAGCGTGACGGAAGAAAACAATAAAAGGAAGGAGGGCGGGAACCCCGAGCGCTTGGAGACCAAGGGGAGAAGCCATAAAACAGCAGGCGTAAACAAAGAGTACGCCGTCGGAAGGCAGAGGGAAAAAAAGCCGCACGGAGTTTTGAGGGAATCGGATGAAGATGGGGATCGTGGGGCTGCCGAACAAGGGCAAGAGCACGCTCTTCAACGCCCTTACCTCAGCGGAAGCCAAGACCGCCAACTATCCTTTCACCACCATCACGCCCAACCAGGGCATCGCTTTTGCCTCTTCGCCTTGCCCGCACGTCCGCTTGCATACGGCCTGCAACCCCAACAACAGTAAATGCGAGAATGGCAGGCGCAAAATCCCCATTAACGTCATCGACGTGGCTGGACTCGTGGAGGGGGCGCATGAGGGAAAAGGCATGGGCAACCAGTTTCTTGCAGACGTGGCCCCGGCGGACTGTTTGGTTCTTGTGGCGGACGCCTCTGGAGGCACGGACGACGAGGGGAACCCGTGCACCCCCGGAACACACGACGTGGTTCGCGACGTGGAGTTGACGCTGCAAGAAATCGATTTTTGGCTGGCGCAGGTCCTGCAGCGAAATGCGCAGAAGGCGAAAGGGAAGACGTTTGAAGAATTCGCAGCCTTGCTCTCCGGCCTTAGGGTAACCCTAGAACAGCTTAAACACGCCTACGCGAAAACGGAACTAGTGGAAGCTCGCTTTGCCCAGCATTCGCAAGAGGAGTACGTGCAGCTGGCGGAAGAAGTGAGGAGGCAGAGCAAGCCCCTCGTCATCGCGGCCAACAAGGCCGACTCGCCGCACGCAAAGGAAAACGTGGAAAAGCTGAAACAGGCGTTTCCGGAATTCACGGTAATCCCGACGGCGGCGGACGCGGAGCTGTCCCTGAAAAAAGCCCAGCAAAAGCGTTGGGTTCACTACGAGGGAAACCGTTTTGAGGCTGTGGAAAAAAACTTGGATGCGCGCATTGTGGAGGCCTTGGAACACATTCGAAACGTCTTGGAGACGTGGGGGGGCACGGGCGTGCAGGAGCTCGCCAACCATTGCACGTTTTCGCTGTTGCAGCAAATCGTCACCTATCCTGTAGAGGATGACGCGCATTACAGCAACCATTTTGGGAAAGTCCTGCCGGACGCCGTCCTCTTGCCGAAGGGGTCGACGGCTCTCCAGCTGGCGGAACGCATCCACACGGATCTCGCCAAGGGCTTCCTGCATGCCGTGGACGCCGAGACGAAGATGCGGATCGGCAAGGAGACGCCTCTGCACGACGGCCAAATCGTGAAAATCGTTTCCGCGCACTGAAAAGCATAAAACCTGCTGGAACGGTCATCGGAAACCCGCACGACTCGGGAACGCATTCAAAACACGGATTCCCCAAGTAGTTCCGCCAATAAAAAAGCAAGTGTTTAAATATGTGATTACACATATATTGGGATGTGATACTATGGCCAATGTGACCCTGTTCATACCGGACGATCTGAAGAAGCGGATGGCTCAGCATAAAGAAATCCGCTGGTCGAGCGCAATCCGTACGTTGATTGAGGACAGGTTGGATAGGCTTGAAGAGGCGGATGAGCTGGCACAAGGCAGCAAGCTGACGGAGGAGGATGTGGCATTTCTGACAAAAAAAGTGGATGTGGAAACACGCAAGCATGTAAAGGCGCTCATGAATGCGAGTCGTAATTGACGCAAACATACTGTTCGCAGCGCTCCTAAGGAAGGGAATGACCCGCAGGCTCATTTTCAATTCAGAGCTTAAGTTGCTTGCACCTGAATTCATTCTGAAGGAATTCCTTAAACATAAGGCCTACCTCTTAAGCAAGTACGGATTCGGACCGAATGATTTCGAAAAACTGCTCTCGAACCCGTTAGCTGTAATCGAGCTTGTTCCCGATAAGGAGCTTGCGCCCTATCTCCCGGCATCAAAAACGCTTGCTGCTGACTTGAAAGATTCCCTGTATTTAGCGGCGGCATTGAAGGAAAACGCCATCATATGGTCGAACGACGTCGGCTTCAAAAAGCAACGCAGGATCCGTTCCTTCACAACGGTCGAATTGGCCGAAGAATTGGGCTTGGTTTGAAAAGGGCTCCGCATGCGAAG
This sequence comes from archaeon, assembly GCA_005239845.1. Classification (GTDB taxonomy): domain Archaea; phylum Micrarchaeota; class Micrarchaeia; order Norongarragalinales; family SBBD01; genus SBBD01. The sequence goes on from SBBD01000046.1 coordinate 9,720, forward strand.
TGGAGCGAAGAACTCCACCATAAACGGTGGGGCTTCCCACGTTCAATCAAAAAGGACGGCAACGAAACCGAAGTCGGAAAAAACGTGGGAAAAAAAAGCGAGGCCCGACGCATCCGCAACTTAAACGTCGCGGGTTTCTCGCGCCTATTGCGCTAAAATAGAATGGATGGAACAAAACGCGCGTGCGTTTTGGACTCGCACAAAAAAGAAGGCTTAAAAATTCGGGAGCTGTAAGCAACCCATGAACCTGCGACGCCGCCTGCACCGCCACGTTTCGCGCCACCGCCCTCCCGTTACGCACCACGAAATCGCTGCGGACGCCGTGTTTTTCCTTGCGGGAGCCCTGCTCGCCACGCTCGCCGTCTTCGTTTTCGACATCCACTGGTCGTTCTATCCCGGCAACACGATTTTTCCTCCCAACAAGCACATTTTCACGAGTCCTGAACCGTACTATCTCGGCATCTTTGTAGGCGGGGTTTTGGGCATCTTCGTCATCAAGCTCTTGCTGCTGGGAATCCGCGAGGAACGCGACGCGCTCTTCGGAAAGAAAAGAAAACCCTAGGCCTCCGGCGAAATGGAAAAGTGCGTGCCTAACGACCTGTAAAACCCAAAAGAAGGAAAGAAAAAGCCTGAGAGGAAAGGAGAAAGTTTAGGAGATGCAGATGACGCAACTGATTCTCGTGCGGCACGGCGTCACCCGGCACAATGTGGAGCGGAGGGTGCAGGGCAGCACGCAAACGGAGTTGCTGGAGGAAGGCTTCGGACAAGCGAAAGACCTCGGAAAAAGGCTGGCAGGGGAGAAAATAGATGCGACCTATTCCAGCTCGTTAAAGAGGGCCGTCCAGACCGCAAAAGAAGTGTTGCGCCACCATCCCAAACTCAAACTGCACTGCATTCCACAATTAAACGAGAGGAGCTTTGGCATCGCGGAAGGCTTCCGGTTCTCGGAACTCAAGCGCTTTCCCGGCATTTTGAGCGAAGCGACGGAAAAACTGGACTACGAGTACAAGCCCGCCAGGGGGGAGAGTTGGGGCGAGGTGAGGAAGCGGGCCATGCACGCCATTCGGGCCGTCCTGAAAAAACATGCAGGCGAGGAAACGGTTTTGGTGGTGGCGCACGGGGGCACGAACCGCATGATTCTCTCGGGCCTCATCGGCCTCCCGATCCAGAAGAGCTTCGTGTTCCGTCAGCACAACGCCTGCATCAACCGCTTGCAAATCAAAGGCAAGAGAGTGCGCGTACAGGCGCTGAACGACATCTCGCACATCCGGAAAGAGCACGTGGTGGACGCGGTAGGGTAAATCAGTGGAAACGAGGCCGGCAATATTTAATATAGCTAGCTTAAAACGATTAAAACACGCCGAAGGGGATTTTGCATGAAACAGAGAAAGAGGATAAAGTTCAAGACGTCGTATGGCTGGATTTCCTTTTTAGCAAAACCAAAAAAGTATGGCGCTAGGGCAAGAAAAAGAAGGCGGATGAAATGGGCGTCACGCTGAATCCTAAAGGAATCATAAGTTGGGACTTGGACCTTGAAAGCGAAGTGATCAAGCCCAAGAACGAAGGCTACTATTTGGAAGCCATTGCCAAGTTAGATGCAATAATAGACAGTCAGCTCGACGCCTTCGTTCGACTAATATATCCAGACGAGGGGCAAGACTTGTTGAACGCAATGGAAAAATCGATGAGAAGAGAATACCTGTTCGTTTCCGGGTTGGTGAAATTAAAAATCATTCAAGAAAGCGAAAGGGCTCACCGAAGACGGATGGTTCTTCCAGAAGAGCTGGCAACCAAAATACGATGGTTTAAAGAAAAAAGGAACAAAGCGCTTCATTCGGAATTGGGGTACTACAATTTGGTTGAAAACCGTAACAAAACAAATGACGCGTTTCAAGAGGAAGCGAAAAACGAAGCCGTAAAAACAATCGAAGAAGGAATAGGCTGCCTTAATCAACTAATTGGGGTTCTTACAAAAAACATTCCTGAAAAC
>SBBD01000104.1 GCA_005239845.1 archaeon
AACTACGGCTGGTATGCGAGGGCGATTGGAGGGGGTTCCGTTGAAAACGCTCCTTCAGGCGGCACCGCGCCGGAAGCTGGTTATCTGGTGGTCGACACCCAGGCACCCACTTCTCCGACTCTCGTTTCTCCGGATAACGACAACGCCGACAACACCCAGACGAAAACGCTGGACTGGAGCGATTCAAGCGACACATGGGGAGTGGACAACTACATGGTCTACATCGACGGTTCGGAAAACACAGTTGTGGCGGACAACGCTACGACCCAAGCAAATGTGGATTTCGAGGAAGGTTCTCACATATGGCAGGTCAGGGTGGTTGACTACGCCGGTAACGAGAATTATTCCGAAAACCGCGTCATCACAATCGACATAACAGACCCGACCGTCAGTGCGACCACGCCCGACAACGGCGCCACTTACGTCCCACTTGATCAGAACGTGATAGTGGTCTTCGACAACTCCATGGACACCGGTGTCGAGCCGTCGCTGACGCAGACGGCGGGCAGCGACCCTGGCGGATGGACCTTCGCCGGCTGGAGCACCACAACATATGAAAACGACACCGCGACCTGGACGCACAACGCCTGGACCGGCAGCAACAGCGTCACGATGCAGGTTTCCGGCTACAAGGACAGGGCCGGCAACGACAACATCGCCTACAGCTGGTCATTCTCGACTGCTCCATCCTATTTGAAGTTGAGAGTTTCCGAGCCGCAGGATAACATCGTGCCATTCGACGGGGCCTCAGACACGAACTCCAACGTTCTGACGACCACCAACGGAGGAACGAGTTGGACTTTGGAAAACAAGCAGCCGATATTCATCCTTGACTACAGCGATGGCAGCTACGAGGGCAACTCGTACTCAACTTTAGACAACCGGAAAGTATACCTGGATAATTTCGTCGGAGAGAACTTCTACGTCACGGCGGACAACAGGGCGACTAGCGTGGCGGTATATCTCAAGCGGGTCGGTTCTCCGCCGGATTTGAGATTCTCCATATTGGACGACAACGGCACCACGGTGGTGGACAACGCACAAATCGGCGATTCCGGGACGTATACTACGACATACAGCTGGATCGAGAACTCGAACGTCTCGTTCATGCTCTACGGCGGCCACAGGTACGTGATTTACTTCTCGACGCCTGGTGGCGACTCCTCGTCGAACTATTACGAGATCAGCGCGCCGACCTCCGAGAACATCGGCCCGTCTTACGAGACACTGACTTACGATGGTGAAAACTCATTCGCAGTGGCCTCCAGCGATGGGGGGTCAACCTGGAGCTCCGAGAACAACCGCGACATCGCCTTCAAGTTAATCAATTCGACCGCTTACAGGACGGGCGGCTACGTCCAGTCCTCGTGGTACGACAGCGCTGACACTGGCACAAGCTGGGGCACCATAACTTACAACGTCACCGCCCCATCCGGGGCCGGCATAGGGGTTTACTTGCAGGTATCTGACGACAACACCGTCGGGTGGACCGAGAGTGGCGGCCCGTACCTCAGCGGCGAGTCTGCAGGGCTGACGGGCCGGTACATCCGCTACCGCGTCTACCTGAACTCAGACGGGTCGGCCACGCCCAGCTTTGAGGATATAACAATCGACTGGACTTTGAGCACGAGTGGCGGCGGCTGGCTGCAGCTGCGCCAGAGCTCGCCCGTGAACGAGAACATTGCATTCGATGGCCGAACCCTTGACAACGCGATGGTTCTTTACAAGAGCGGCAGCTGGTCCGAGCGCAACTACCAGCCGATTTACGTGCTCGAAGTGGACACCAACGCTAACGGCAACGAGGATAACAACGATGGCAACCCCTACGATGACAACACGCCCTACCTGATTTACGGTGGCAACTATGCGGGGGCAAGGTTCACGGTCAACGACTTGATGGACCTGTCGAAATTGGTCAGAGGGGTCGACGTCTACGTGAGCAAGGTAGGGAGCCCGCCTGGCGCGCTCAACTACGCCCTGTACAACGTGACTGACGGCGAGAACGAGTCGACCGGGCAGGTTGCGACGGCCGCCCAGGTCAGCACGAGCTGGGACTGGGAATCGGTCTCGTTCGAAAGCCTGATTGTCGACGGCAAAGAATACATCCTGTACCTATGGACCGACGGCGGAGACTCCAGCAACTATTATCAGTGGATGACGGCTGGAAGGACCATCAGCTATGCTTCGGGCACGGCCGACAGCGCGACTTTCGACGGGACGAACACTTACGGAACGAGCTGGTCGAGCGGAAGCGGAAGCTGGAGCGACAACACCCGCAGGGACCTCGTGTTCAATCTGCTCTTCGCCGATAACTTCTACACGGCCGGTTCCATAGAATCAAGCGTCTTCGACGCCGGTGCGACTGTGAGCTGGCTGAACATGTCGGTGACTGCGACCGACGGCAGCGGAATCACCATGAAATATCGCACAGGGACTGACAACAACCCGTACGACGGCGGCTGGGGCAGCTGGACCACGACCTCCGGCAGCATAAACGAGAGCTCAAGGTACATCCAATACATGCTGGAAATTTCATCGTCCGACGAGAACACGACACCTGTCATACACCAGGTGGCGCTAAGCTACCAGGCGGCCGGTTCTTCGGCGGTCGCGCCTGACGCGGAACCCGCCGTCAAGACATGGATTCAGACGACACAGGATGATTTCATAGGACTCAGGAGCCCGTCCGCATTCAACGAGAACATTGAAATCGTGCCACCGGGCGACGTCACCCTGAAGGCCGAGGACTACTGGGGCAACTACTTCGTGGGTTCCTCAGGTTTCGCCATGGGCTCGCAGATTGACGGCCCAAACAAGCTATTCTCGATAAGGTTCCAGCCAGAACGGACAGAGAACCTTGCCAGAGTTAGGCTTCTTGGGCAGTTTGTACAGGCGGGAGATGTAATCGCGCCTGGAGACTCTCCATCGAACTGGGACGAAGACAACTGGGTCAGAATCAGGCTATACCCGGACGACGGGACTGGAAAGCCGAACATGTCTGGAGCACCACTATCCGCTGGCCAAGGGTTCCCTGACAAGTCTTGGTCATGGGAGTGGTACATGCCTTACCCACGCATCGGGCAGTACGGAAAATACGGCGACAATTCAGACTACGGCCACAGAGGAATGACGATGGACCTGTATGAGCTCCAATACGGCACCACCTACCACCTCGTCGTGGACTCCAACCCCGAGAATACCGGCATTGGCAAGTCCATCACGAGCCTTGAAAACTTCATCTCGTACGAGAACTACTTCACCATTCTTGCAATCAAGCCAAAGCACGAGAACTGGATAAACAACAGGCCAGTGAACACAAACAGAGGGGTCTTGTTCTCGAAGGACAACGGCACGTCATGGGAGAGCTCAGACTCGCCTTCAAGCATCCTCTACAACAGGGACCCGATGTATGTTCTGGATGTTCTCGCGCCAGGCAATGATCCAATCAATTATGAGAACTATTACGAGACGGAAGGCAACCCCTACTACAAGTCCACCGACGAGATATTCCAGCACAACTACATCGGCAGCCAGTTCAAGATAGACAACCAGTACGACCGGCTCGATGAGAACTACATCAGGGCGGGCGCAGTCGAGTTCTACGCCCAGAGAACCGGCGCTCAAAACGAGGTCTCCGCGGTGCTTTTGAACGGGACGACAAGGCTGAACGAGGTCAGGTACGAGATGCCGTTCGACGTATCCGACAGAAGCTTCTCGTGGACAAGGTTCACCTTTACCAACCCGCTGCAGCTTTGGGAGAACGACGTTTTCACAGCGTACGTAAAGTCGCCGGCATCGGACTACTACGCCAACAAATACCTGAGCGTAAACACGATGAAGACCGCTTGGGCAGACAAAAGTGGTTATGTTAATGCTGGTTACGGCGGCGAGATAGGGACGTATGTCTGGTCGTCCAATGAGACCGCCTGGACTGAAGTAACCCACAGGGAAGTTCCATTCAGGTTGATCACGAAATACGTGGGCGCGGACAACTTCACCTCCAAGGTGTTCGACGCCGGGCAGGTGGTCGACTGGCAGTTCCTGGAATGGGACGAGACAAAGCCGCCGGCAACCACGACCAGAATCTACGTAAGGGTCGGGAACTCCCCAAGCCTTTCCGGATCATGGAGCGGACCCTACGAGAACGGCAAGGCGGACATCACCGGCCTCGGCAACTACAGGTACCTCCAGTACATGATCGAGCTGATTCCGAACAGCGACAGGAGCGCCGCCCCGGCCGTTCACGAGGTGCGGTTCGGTTACCGCGGAGGCTTCGGGTCTATCGCAATACAGTCCAACTACAAGCAGTACGAGGCACAAAAGTGGATTTTCGAGGGGGGCGCAGTGATACTCAACCAGAACGACACCAACCTGATGTACTCCAAGCCGAACATGGTGACAGTTGAAAATGTCGATAATGACACCAACCTGAAGGTCTCGGTGGACTACCTCTTCATAAAGAAGGCGGCGAATCTGACCGGGACGCTCATGCCCAGCGCCAAGAGCATCACAGTATACATGCAAAACGATGCTGTATACACAGTGCGTCCCGCCGACAACAACTCGCCGAACAAAAGCTCGGTCGACATCGTTGTGATCTCGGACTATGTCGAGGCCTGGCGGGACTACTTCGACGACCTTTCCAGGGACATCAACAACGCTTACGGGGCGACCGTGAGCTCGGTCGACGCGAGCAGCATAAGCTCCAAGGAAGTCAAGCTGACGATAAACGGCAGGGGCTCGGGCAACGATATCCTGTATTATGAGCGGACCAAGGAACTGGAAGTGAGCGCCTCGGGTTAGCGGCCCCGGAAATCATAAGAAGGTTATTATGCTCGCTGGAAAAATTAAAAAAGGTGGGCGATTGGGCATGAAAAAGAACCACTCGGCGTGGCCTGGAGCGAAAAAGATTTTGATATGTCTAGCTTTGCTCACGATAATCGGCCTGACTTTGATGCCCGTCGGGGACGGCTGGTCCTGGAGGACGCACGGGGCTGTTTTCGGGAGCCGCGGCATAACCGCGGTGGCGCTCGAGAGGATAGTGAACGACGAGGGAGTTTCGGCGAGCGTCAGGAACGGGTTGAACGGCAGCCTGATTCGGTCGGGCACGGCAAAACCGGACAGTTTCGACTCCAGCAAGCACATCATGACTGGCGCTGAAAACAAGGGGGCCGACTGGCTTTACCAAGTTTCACTCGCGGGCACAAACTGGGACAACGTCTCATACTTCATGGGGCTGGCCGGCCACTATTGGGGGCAACTAATGGAATATTCCATGCACGACAACGCGAAACCATACTATGAAAATCAATTTCCAGACAACCCTGATGCGGCTTACGAGGCATGGTTTGAAAAGGCGGACCATCTCAAGAGGCAGGTGGAGTTCTACAGGCCGAAGGATCCCGCATTGATCGTGCAGGGGACAGGATCGCAATCGACCAACTATGTTTACGCCAGCGCCGAACCAGACCCGCTTGTGGACGGCAGCGGGCGACAGGGCTCTGTAAGCGGCGGGTCCATTACAAACACCCAAAGCTACAGCGCGGATGGCAACTACGAACAGATTGCCGAGAACAACACTGCCACTGTGACGTACACGTATGTCGTCACGGAAAACGAGACGGAGGGTGGCGCGATCGATTTCGACAACGCGAAAGCGGACGATGGGAATTATGAGAATATTTTTGAAAACGATTATGGTGGCTCGGGAACGACTGAGAACAGGGAGGTCGACGCTGTAGATGGCGTGGACAACGGCGATTCAACCGGTGATGTGCTGTCAGATGCGCAATTAGATGATGGTGTAACATACGATGTTGCAAAAAATGAGGTACTACATTTTGACTCGATCAACACGAGCGGCATCAGTGGTACGATAACTGCTGCGGTCCTTTGGGTAAATTGGTATGTTGATTCCGGTTACAACGGGAATAACCCGATACACTGGACCACGGACGAGGTTACTTCGCCGTTTGCCAATTCTACTGGAATAATTCCGGGACCTAATGACACTATAGATAATACTGCAAGTTTTGACCTTTATGCAGCGGGTGTGGACACAATCGAAGAGCTTGAAAATCTTGACATCGGCTTCTTAAACAACACTGGGGCTGCCGCCTATCTCATTCACTTCGATTACATTTTAGTGCGTGTTACTTACACGAGTGCCGCGGGCTATCGCTTTGACATTTCGCAGAGCATCACGGGGATACCAGTCAACGCCGACAACTCCCTTCAGGTGAAATACTACACAGGCGGCGACACGGAGTCGATAAGCGTGTACATTTACAATTTCACAACTTCAAATATCGATAATGCCGGAGTACTGCAGAGCGGCGCTGGCCCATACACTTTTGAGAACACAATTGACAACGACCACATCTCTGCGGCCGGGGAAGTGGTCGTGGAGTTCATACAGCCGGACTCCGACGCCACGGATTCCAACCTCTTTGTGGACTACACCAGGGTTGCGACTTCGCAGGCGGATTACCGGCTTATCTGGGAGCACAGGATAACCGGAGTCACGACTGGCCGGGACAACTACGAGCTGAGCGTCTACGGGCGCCGCGGCACCGACGGTGAAACCGTTGATGTGGCAGTCTGGAACTTCACGACGAGCTCATGGAAATCGATTGGCACTATGAACACTTCCGACAACCTGCTTACCCAATACTTCAGCGGGTCTGAAATCAACGACTACCTCTCAGGCGGGGCTATGTCCGTGCGCTATTTCGAGAACTCGGCCGACAGCACCCAGACCACGATCTACCTCGACTATGTGGTTCTTACGGAGAGATGGGTAAGCGTGGGCGCTTCGACGCCATATTCTTCCCTCAGCGATTTCCTCGCCGCGGAAAAGTCCGAGATATACAGCTTCATCGACAAGGTGATGCCGCCTAGCCCAGACAATCTCGAGACCTGGATGACGGGATGGTGGGGCGACTGGATCAACTCAAGGAAATGTGAGGAAACCAATCTCTCCGTCTACGCCAGCGGGAACGGCAACAACATCCACTACGGGAGCAAGGAGCTCGTGGACATGGCGACGGAACTCGTCTACAGCGGCTGGGTCTACGCACTGGGGATACAAAACCAGGTCAGCACGAGGTATATAAGCTGGTCGCAATGGAGGTCGCGCGAGCACACGACCGTCGGGCTCTGGTACTATCCTTACGGCGGTTGATTTTCAAATCCAACCTATAACTTTATTTTTTCACTTTCATCGTTGTCGTAATTTCTAATTCGTGACCGTGGCAAGACATGTCCAATCAGCAGTGGGACGAACCACTCAAACGACTGCTCTGGTTATTCTGTCGTCAGGGATCCTGAGAATTCCAACCTCGCGAAGAAGCCGGAGATAAAAAACCGGGTAAGTATGCGCCCAAAGTGCGATGAAATCAAGCAAACGGGGCAGCGCCGCCGAAGTATGGTACTCCGGTGGTGGAGGCTCAGGTCTGCACAGTTTATCCTATTTTTTGTGTTGTGTCTGGCAGATGGCCGTGCTTCCGGGCGAACTGGGGAAGTACATCTGAAGGAAAACCGCCAAAAATTCATTAAGGATTTAATGGGACTGTGCACTGGGACTCATCACTATTCTTGCGGGATTATCACCGGCGGTCCCTTCGGCATCAGAACGAGCTCGAACATCAGCACCGCGATGAGCATCAGGATGATAGAAAATTTCAACCCACTCCTCATGTCTTTCCCTCCCATCTGTCCGGATATCATGCCACCGAAAAATCCCTGCATCAGAAGCATGTGGTAGAAAAGCAGCTTCACCGTCAGCGCGTCCAGGCCCTGGATCTGCGTCGACCCTATCGTGGTGCCGGTGGGCAACCTGAGATAGCTGTCGACTATGAAATATATCGTGACCAGGAAGACGATGAAACTCATGATTATGATCATCTTGTATATCAGCATCGCCGAATCGCGCTCTTGCAGGATTTCCCGCCTGACGTTGACATCGTTGAGCGTGATGTCCACGACCTCCGATATGTTCTCATCGGCCTCGCTCGCCTTTCTTATCAGGGTGATCGACCGGGACGTAGCCGGCGACACGGACACCCGCGGCTCCAGCTTCGCCAGAGC
>SBBD01000112.1 GCA_005239845.1 archaeon
AGAGAGGTTGGGGCCGGCAGCGTTGCTGGTGTTGAACGTGTTGAAAACCTGCGAGCCATTATAGTCCGTCACGTTAAACTTGAACAAGTTATCCGTACCCAAGTCCCCGCACGCAAAGCTGGATACGTTCACTTGGCAGTAACCGTACCCGGCCGCGTTCGTACCCGTTCCCCGAAATACCCAGTTCACCCCATTATCGGTACTTGTCCACAGCGAACAATTCACGGTGTTGTTTTCCGGGTCGGAAACGTTGAGACTATACGTGTAGAGCTTGCTCCACCCGTCTTCTGGAGGCGTGACCGAAAGATTCGTGTACGAGGGCGCCGTATTCGTGAGGTTGAAGCGGTCATTGTACTCCGTGTAATTGAAATTGTAGAGGCTGGGCTTCGAGAGGTTCACAAGCACGTCCCACGACCCGATCTCCTGCGTGCTGGACCACGTACAGTTGTAAAAGCCGGTGTCCGCAGCGCTTTCATTGACGACGGGAGTGCAGGAAGAATGCTGGTTGCTCGGAGAACGCGTGGTGAAGTTGACGATGACGTTGGCAATGCCGGCTTCCGCAGGACAATCGCTCGTCACGTTCACGCGCAACGGCACGCCTTGCGAGACGTTGAAGACTTGGCTCTGGTTCGGCGCCGTAAGATTCTGCTTCAATTGCCCCGTGACGTTCGACGTGAAGTTCACGCTGAACTTGTCCTTGTAACACGAGTCGTTGAAACTGCCCGCCTTCCACTTCTGCTCTCCAACCCCATACGTGCAAGAGGCATCAAAATAGAGAGAAAGATAGCCGCTCGCATTCGTCGAATTATAGAGCTGAGGGCCCCAATCTCCAGCGTTGGAAGTGACATTGAACGAGCCATTCACGTTCGGACCCAAAGCCGGGTCTCCTGCACGGTCATCATCCAAGAGTAGTACTTGCAGGAGAGAAGTTGAGGAGCCCTCACGGTTCGTATTCGACACGTCTCCCGCAAAATACGTGGATAGAACATCGTCTTTCTCAATAACAAAACTGTCGTTCGTGCTTTCCGCACCCAAGCCCCACGAATCCGAAGCATTGAACTTGTAGTAGCTCGCGGACGAAATATCTCCGCACGAAAAGTTGCGCGCAAACGTAAGGGTCGTATAATCGATTCCCGTACAGGATTTGGTTTCGACCAACTGCCACTGCGAACTTACGTCAAACTTCTTCCACAAACTCACATTAAACGTGTCGCCTTCCAGGTCGCGGCACTGGATGCTGAACCCTCTCGCGGTTCCCCAGCCATCCGTGGTCACGTTCAAACTCGGACTCTGAAGCTCAGGCCCGTAAGCCAGACGGAAAGCCGGATTCTTGGTCCCGTTGCCTTGCGCGTAATACGCCTTGTCCTGCTGCACCGTCAAATTGTAGAGGTCCAGAGCGAAACTGCTCGTATTCAACGAATAATTGTACGTGCCGTTCGTTTCATCATTGAACCCCGAAGAACGCGTATAATTCGCAGACGCACTGAAAAACCACAACAGCGTCGTCGTACCGTTCACGCCGTCCCCGCAATCATCCCGCGCATCCCACTCGTGCGGCACGTTCACCTGAGAACGAATATACGTCGCCCCATTCGGCGACGTCACGTTCACACTCAAATTCGCCTGAATGGTAAGCTCCAAATTCGTGGAGTTGACGTCCTTGTACCCCGCATTGCTGAGCGTGCCCATCCTCCACAACTGCCTCCCCACCGAATATTTTACAGGCGTACACCCGGGATCAAACGTAGAATTAAAGTAGCCTCCTGCTGCCGTCGAGACGCTCGTCCCCGCATCGAAGTTGCCCGTGTCATTCGTGATCCAGCGCTTGCCGGAGGCTTCCGCAGCTCCCAAATACACTTGCCGGTCCACGTCAAACACGCGCGTGGACAACACCACGGAATCCGAACCGTTTCTCCAAAGCGTGGTGGCATTGCCGAAAAAGTAAGAAACGTTCATGTCGTCTTTTTCAACGGTAAAGTTGAGGTCGGAGGTGGTCGCATTCCACACGTCGTCCTCCGTAGCATTCCACTTGAAGTTCCACGCATCAATGTTTGAGACGTCGAAGTCGCTCTTCGTGATGGAAGCAATATAGTTGTTGCAGTTCGCGCACGAGCGCGACCCGAGTAAGAAGTAGTTGTTGGAAGTAAGATTCTTGATCCAGAGCCTAACGGTGACGGAGTCCGCGTCTTCGTCCGTGACGTTGACTGTAAAGTTGAAGGTTTCTCCCCACCCTCCGGTCTGATTGTCGCTTCCATCAAAAGTAGAGGTATTCACCTTCGCTCCCATCAACACGGGCGTCGTCTCGATGAAGAAGAGGCTGGAGTTGAGGGTGACGTTGTCGTTGTGGAACGCCTTGCTGCGGTTGATGTAGACATCATAGGCTCCCGCGGGCATGCTGCCGTTGGTCGTATAGTTGCAGGAATAGTTGCCCTGGCCTTGGTAGGAAGGAAGGCAGACGAAGCTGGAGGTGCTGCGCACGGCCGTGAAGTTGAGCGTGATGCCTGTGGCAGGGGCGCTGCAGTCATCCGTTACGTTAGTGGTAATGCTTACGTTGCTGTTGCCCCGCTGGAATTCCGTGAGCGGAACGGGAATCGAAACGTTGCTGCGCAGGTCTCCAAGAACACTGACGTTGAAGTAGCTGGCGTTCGTACTGTAGTAACAGGAGTCGAACACGCCGCCCGTCCAATTCTGCTTCGCGGCGCTGTAGGTGCACGAGGGGTCAAACGAACGGTTGAAATGCCCCGTACTGTTTGTAGTACCATTCACCCCATTGTCGAACGCCGCCCCATTCGAAGTAATCCAAACCGTCGTATTCACGCCTGCCCCTACATACGCCCCCTTATCCACATCGTAGACCCTAAGCACCAAGAGCGCGTTGTTGCTGTCCGTGCGGTTCACGCTACTCTCGTTGCCGACGGTATACTCGACCGTCACATTCGGCAAAGTGAGGTTGGGGCCTTGCGCGGTCGAAGTATTGAAGGTGTTGAAAATATTAGAGCCGTTGAAGTCCGTAAGGTTGAACTTGAACTGCTGGGTGTTAAACCCAATCTCGCCGCAGGCAAAATTGCTGATGTTCACACTGCAAAGGCCGTTGCCTCCAAGGCGAGTGCCGGTGCCGCGGAGCGTCCAGCTGCCCGTCGTGTTCGTCCAAAGCGTGCAGTTGACGTTGTTGCTTTCCGCATCCGAGACGTTGACGGAGAACGTGAAGAGGCGGCTCCATCCCTCTTCCGGAGGCGTGACGGAAAGGTTGGTATACGATGGCTGGGCGTTGGAGAGGTTGAAGCGGCTTTGATAGGTGGTGAAGTTGAAGGCGTAGAGGTTGGGGCGGGTAAGGTTAACCAGGACGCTCCAATTGCCGATTTCGGTAGTGCTGGGCCACGTACAGTTGTAGAACCCTGTGTTGCTTCCGCTTTCGTTCACCACACTACTGCAATTGTACTGCAAGAGAGAAGGAGACCGCGTCGTAAAGTTCACAATCACATTAGCAATGCCGGCTTCGGCAGGGCAGTCGCTCGTCACGTTGACCCTCAAGGGAATTGAATCCGTGGCATTGAACACCCTACCAGGAGGAGTGGGGTCTGTAAGGTTCTGCTTCAATTGGCCCGTAACGTTGGTGGTGAAGTTGGCGGTGAAGCTGTCGGAATAGCACGAGTCATTGAAGACGCCTACTTTCCACTTTTGCGCTCCCACGTTGTAGGTGCACGAGGGCTCGAAATAGTAGTTAAGATAGCCCGTGCTGTTCGTCGTGTTGTAGACGCTTGCAGTCCAGTCCTGTCCGTTGTAGGTGACGTTGAAGGTGCCGTTGACGTTACTGCCCACGTACGCGGCCTTGATGTTGTCGTACGCCCTGCCGATAAGGTAGGAGAAGGGCGCGCCATCGCGCTGCGTGTTGCCTCCGTTGCCGTCCACGAGTTCCATGGTGATGCTGTCTTTGGTCAGCGTGAAGGCCGCAGGAGTCGTGTTCGTCGTGAGGTTGAAGGCGTCGCTGGCGTTGAAGAAGTATTCGTGGGAGCCGATGTCTCCGCAGGCGAACTGCCAGTAGTAGAACGTGAGCAGCGTGTTCGAACAGCCCGTGCACGATTGCGTGCCCAGCAAACGCGGGTTCCCGGAAATATTGGCCCACAAGTAGACGTTCACAAGATCCCCATCCAAGTCCGTCGCGCGCACGGTATAGGTGTAATTGTCGCCCCACCCGCTCGAGGATGGAGAAATGGTGGGGCTGGAAAGCGAGGGCCTGCTCGCCAAATAGAAGGAATAGTTCCAGGAAGTCTGCGTGAAGTTGTAGTAGGGCCTTGAGGCGTTGACGGTGACGTTGTGCCACCCGTAGTTCCATCCGTTGTGCGTGCTCGCCCCAATCGTGCAGTTGTAGGTGCCGTTGTTCGCGAGGTCCGTCGCCGTACAGGAATGGTCGCTTCTTGCAGAGAACTGGACGGTGCTCAAGTTGACGAGGCCGCAGCCACCCAAATCCGAAAGGTTTGCGTACAAGGGAATGGGGTCAACGCCTTTCACGTAGGTGGCATTGCGCGGACCGATGAGGTCTAACGCGAACTCGGAGCGGATGTTGAGCGTGGCGTTCTGCGTCAGGTTGGAGGGCTTGTAAAAGGAAGAGGTGTTAATCAGCCCCGTCTTCCACACTTGCTGCCCCACTTCATACGTGCAGTCAGGGTTGAAGGCCACGCTGAAGTCGCCTTGAGCGTTCGTGAAAATCTGCGTGCCCAAATCGAAGTTCGCACCGTCTTTCGTGACCCACAGCCTTCCTTCCTCGCTGGAGACGGAAGTGGCGGGTTTGTCCGTGTCGTACACTTTCGCGCGAAGCGTCGTGCTGTTGCTGCCGATACGCGAAACGTTGGAGTTGTTGCCTCCGCTCGTGGCATTGTACGTATTATTCGTATCATCCCGTTCCACCGTGAAGTTCAGCGTCGTATTCACGGAATTGCCGTCTGAATCCGTCGTGTTGAAGAGCGCCGTCCAGATGCCTTGCAGGGAAGCGTCCTTGCTGAAGGTCTTCGTGATGTTGACGGTCTGGTTGACGCCTTGCACGGCTTGCGAGCCCGCTAGCTGCCACGCGCCCAAGGAAGGCGTCTGCTGTTGCACGTACGCATAGACCGTATTCGAGTTGTTGTCCTCGTCCGTGTGGTTTACTGTAAGATAGAAGTTTTCTCCCCATCCTCCAGTAGAGGGAGCGACGTTAATGCCCGCAAGCTGCGGGGTCGTGTTCACGAAGAACGAGGAGTTCGTGGCATTGTAAGGCAGGTTGAGCGAGGCGTTTAGGTAGAAGAGCTGGGAGACGTTGATGGAGGAATTGTATTCTCCTGCGAGCAAGGAAGAAGTGTTGAGCGTGCAGTTGTAGAACCCGTTGCTTTCGTTCTGCGGGGAAGTGCAGGCATAGCTGGTAGAACTGTTCTGGTGCCTTGCCGTAAAGGTGGAAGTGGCGTTCTGCAGGGCAACAGAACAATCATCCGTGGCGTTAACCCGCAGCGTAACATTGGCGTTCTTGGATACTTTGGTGCCGTTCGGGCCCACGAGAAGCGAAGTAATGCTTCCTTGCACGGTAAGGTTGAGTCCCGAAAGGTTGGCGTTAAAGTAGCAGGAGTCGTCAGCCACTCCTCCAGTCCAAAGCTGTTGGCCTACCGCATAGCTGCAGGAAGGGTTGAAGGAAACATTGAGGATGCCGGAACTGTTCGTGGCGTTGTAGAGGGGAGCCCCATACGTGATGCCGTTGTTGAGCGTGACCCAGACGGAGCCGTTCACGCCTTGGCCCACATAGGCATCTTTGATGGTATCGCGGACCCGCAGCAGCAACAGGGAGGCATTAGCTCCCGTGCGGTTGGCCGTGCTCAGGTTTCCTGCCACGTGCTCGATGGAAACCGTGTCGCGCGTAAGGTTCAGCGTGTTGTTGGTGCTCGTGTTCAGCGTCGTGGTGCCGTCCGTAATCTGGAAGAGGAACTGCGTGTTGTTGTTCAGGTCTCCGCACGTATAGCTGGCGAACGTGACCGTGCAGTTGCCTGAACCGCCATTGACGGTAGAGGTGCCTCTCGCGGTCCATCCGCTGGCGGAGCTGTTGGTGAACAGCGTACAATTGACTTGGTCGTTCTCGGGGTCGGAAACCGTGACGTTGAACTGGAAGACGGAACCCCATCCCCCGCTCGTCGTGTTCACGCGCAAATTCGTCCAGTTCGTGAACCGGTTGGAAAGGTTAATCCAGTTCGAATAATCCGTCAGGTTATCCTCGTAGAACGTGCGGTTGGCGAACAAGCGGACAGTGTAGTTTCCTTGCGCTTCATTCGCCGTATTCCACGAGCAGTTGTAGGTGCCGTTCAGCGAGTTGTTGGTGGGCGCGCAGGTGTTGGTTGAGGCTCCTCCGCCAACGACTTTGATCAGCGTGGCGTTCGTGAAGCCCGCGTAGGTGAGGTTCAGGTCGGGCAGGAACCCTTCCTCGGAGCAGTCGCTGCGGGCGTTCCACGAGACGTTGACGATGTTCGAGACGTTGCTCTGGAGCGTAGTAGGAGGTATTTCGATGGTGAGGTTCATGCGGCCATAGACGTCAAACGAGTTCGTAGAGGAATTGGTGTCCGTATAACAGGAATCGTTGAACACGCCTGCCTTCCAGAAGTGGCTGCTCGCGTTGTAGGCGCACCACGGGTCAAAATAGAAGGAAGTGACGCCGGAGGCGTTCGTCGTGTTATACCTGCCTAAGTCATAGGTACTGAAATTGAATGTGACCCAGAACGAGGTGTTCACGCTGCCTCCAACGAGCGACCCGTTGTCCGTGTCGTTCACTCTCGCCTGCAGCAAAATGGCGTTCGTGGCGTTGCGGTGCACGAAGGGAGCGTTGGACAGCAGCGTCACCGCCACGTTGTCCTTTTCGAGCGTGAAGTTTCTTACGGAAGTTTCATTGCTGAACGTGCCGCAGCTCATCGAACCCGAAGTGTTGAACTTGTACTCCCACGTTGCGTTAGCGGTGAGGTTGCCGCAAGAAGGGAAGTAGGTGAACGTCTTGACGTCGGCGCTCGTGCAGCTGACGCAGGACTGCGTGCCTTGGAGCTGCCACGCGCCATTGCCTGCCCGCACCCAGAAGTAGACGTTGAAGTTTTCTCCATCCGTATTTCTTGCCGTCACATTGAAGCGGCGCAGCATGCCCCACCCATCCGAGGAAATGTCCGTCGTGTGGTTCCAGAGTTCGGGAATCGAGGCAAGCCGGAAGGCGTCGATACTCGTATTGCTTCCGTTGTCGTAATACGTCTTGCTGGCGTTGAGCGTGATGTTGTAGAGCCCCGTGGACCTTCCGGAAGAGTCCCACACGGCGCTGTAGTTTCCTTGCCCCAAGTCCGTGGACGCGCCGGCAGCAAAGGAACCGGCACCGCGCTTGGCGAAGAACTCGGCCGTGTTCGCGCTGGGGACTACTCCGCACTCGTCACGCACGGTTCCATTGAACACGATTTGCGTCCCTACGGTGTAGCAGGCGGACGCGTTGGGGGCCGTGGCGTTGTTGTTGAGCGCTGGAGCGAAGAGCGTGCTGCTGTATTCCGTGGAATTGAAGGAGAAGTAGCAGCTGCTTTCCGCGGCCTCGACTTTCCATTTCTGGTTTCCGACGTTGAGCCCGCACCGGGGCTGGTAGAGGCGGGAAATATTGCCGTTGACGCTCGTGTTCGTGCCGTTGACCACGTACGTCGAGTTGTCGGTGGTGACCCATAGCGTGCCCGTGACGCCGCTGCCGATGTCGAAAGCGGGGTCCAGCGCGTCGCGGAAGAAGACGGTGAACTGCGAAGAGTTCGAGTTGCGCTTGAATGCCTTCAAGTCCCCTTCGTAAGCGATGGTCGTGAGATTGCGTTTCGTAAGGTTGAACCAGTCCTCGTACTGCGAGCCGTTCGTCGTGTTGAGGAACGCGTCCGTAGCGTTGAACTTGTAGGTCCAGTTGCCGAAATTCGAGCAGGCGGAATGCGTGGCGTCCTGGAAAAGGAGGGTGCCGTTGGTGCAGTTGCTGCATAGCTGCGAGGAAATGAGCTGCCAATTGCCTCCCGGAGGCCTTTCCCACAAATACACGGTCACGTTGTCTTCCGCATCCGTCACGTTGACGGTGAAGTTGATGGTCTGTCCCCACGAGGCGTTGCGGGGAGAAACGTTGACGAGCGTCAAATTGGCCGGGGCTTCCACGTGGAAGGCGTTTTCCCGAGAAGCAGAGGCGTTATTGTAAAAAGTCTTATTGACAATGACTTCAATGCGGTAGGAACCCGCCTCTAATACGGAGGTGTTGAGCGTGCAGTTGTAAATACCGGTTCCGTTTTCCTGTTCTCCCAAGCAGTCATAAAAGAACGAGCGGTGCCTGACGCTGAAATTCACGGAAGCTCCTGAAACAAGGGCGCCGCACTCGTCCTGCACCTCCGCTTTCAGCGTGAGATTGTTTCCAGCGGTAAGGTTGGTCGTGTTTTGGTTCAAGGGCTGCGTGAGGTTGATGATAAAGTCGCCTACCACATAAACCGCAAGATACGCTGTAGAGTTCTTGTCCTCGTAGCACGTTTCGTTGTTCGCGCCTCCTTTCCATAGCTGGAGTCCGGTGCCGTAGCTGCACGAGGGGTCAAAGCTGCGGTTGAGGACCCCGGAACTGTTGGTCTTGTTCGAGCCTCCATTGTCGTAAGCTGCGCCGTTCGTTGTCACCCAAACCGTGCCGTTATAGTTTTGCGGAATGAAGCTCGCATTGTCCGTGTCGTTGACTTGAATGAACAAGAGCGTGCTGTTCGTTCCCGAGCGGTTTACGTAAGAGGCGTTTCCGGCGTAATACAAGGCGGTCGTGTTGTCTTCCTGAACCGTGAAATTGGCTACGGCGGACTGGTTGAGCACGTTTTGGTCGTCCGTGGCGTTGAAGCGGTAGAACTTAGTTCCAATGTCAGCGCACGTGTAGTTGTGCAAGGTGTTCTGCACCGTGAAATTGACCTGCTTGTCCGTACAGCTGGAGCACGACTGGTTCTGGAGGAAACGGAAAGGCCCGGCAGAGGCGTTGCCGTCCTGGAGGGTCACGGTAACCGTATTGCTTTCCAAGTCCTGCACTCTCACGGAGAAGTTGAGGCTTTCGCCCCACCCGGCAGGGTTCGGGGCCTCGCTCTCGTTCAGCGTGAGGGGAGCGGTGTTGTTGGGAGCCAGCAAGCGGAACGTGTTGTTGAACTGCGAGCGGTTATAGTTCAGGAAGGTGCGCGAGGCGTTGATGGTCACGTTCCAGAAGCCCGCCCAGTAGTTCGTGGAGTTGAACGTGCAGACGTACGTGCCGTTGCCGAGGTTGGTAATGTTCTGGGAACCGCATACGGTGACGTTCGAGGGGCCGCGCAATTCAAACCAGATGGCGCTCGTGGAAATGTCCGTAACCAATTGGCCGCAGTCCTGCTGGATTTCCACGGAAATGTTCGTGACGTTTCCTGCAACGAATTCCTGTCCGGAAGGCGCGGTGACGTTGAACACCAAATCGCCTTGCACGGTCAGGTTGAGAGGGTAAATGAAGGAAGTGGCATAGCAGGCTTCCGTAGAGTTCACGAACCCCGTCCAGTTCTGGTAACCCACGCTAAACCGGCAGTCCGGGTTGAAGAAGAACGAGGCATTACCGGTACTGTTGGTGGTGTTGCTTCCGATGGAGACATTCGTGGTAGTGTTAGCAGAAACGTTGAACCATACGGTGGCAGCAGGGGAGGGAGCAAGGTTGCGGTCCGAATCCGTGAGATTGACGGCCAGCAACGCGGTTTGCGAGCCCGAACGGTTGGCGACGCTGTTGTTTCCAAGCGAATGCCCCACGAGCAGGTCGTCTCTCTGTACGATATGGTTCTGCGCCGTCGAATAGACGGTCAAGCCATCCGAATTGTTTGCGGCCACCGTAAAGTCCCACGTGCCGATGTTGGGACACGTGAAGTTGTACGTCCACGACACGGAGGCGTTCTGGCAGCCCGTGCAGGTCTGGTCAGGGCTAACGTAAAAGGAGTTCACCACTGGCGTGCAGGAAGAGCAGGAGAGGTTGAGGCGCGCCGTGGAGCTCACATCCAAGTGCGCGGCGGAGTGGTTGGCGCTGTAGTTGAACTGTTTGCCCCAGCCTTCCGCGGATGGGACTACGGTGGCGTTGGCGAGCTTGCTGTAGGCCTTGAGGTAGAAGAGGTGGCCGCCCGGATTCGACAAGTTGTACCCTACCGTAGTATTGTCGTAGTGGCTGCTCAACGAGGAGTTCATGGTGACGTTGAAGAAGCCGCCGTAGAGGCCTTGCGTTTCCCACGTGCAGCGGTAGAATCCTCCGCCCAAGTCGCTCGTGGGCGTGCACGTATAGTTGCGGAACATGCCCGTGAGGTTGAACTGGACCGTGGCGCCGGGCTTGAACGTGTCGCAGTCGTCCTTGACGTTCGCCAAAATGATGACGTCGTCGTTCTCCGTAAAATTGCTGGCTCCCGTTGGATCCGTCTGGTTGTTGCGCAGTTCGCCGCGCACGGTCAAGAAGAAGAGCTCGCTCGTTACATCGTTGTATGCAGCGTCGGAAGTGATGGCGGCCTTCCAGCGCTGCGTGCCTACCGCGTACAACGGCGAACACGTCGCGTCGAAGTCGTAGAGCGCGTGGCCCGTAGTGTTCGTCGTGTTGGAGACCGCGGTGCCGAAGCTCACGCCGTCCGTGGTCACGGAAAAGTTGATGGACTGGCCGTTCAAGAGCGAACCATTCGAATCGTTGGCAAAAATGATAAGGCGGTCTAATTGCGTTCCGGAACGATTTGCAGTGCTCAGGTTTCCTACCGTAAGCCAAATTTGCACGGTGTCCTTGAGCACCGTATAGTTCGTGTTTGCGGTAACGGTGGTCTCGTTCGTGTTGCCATCTCCATTCGCGTCCGTGGCGTTGAACTTGAAGTACCACGTGTTCACGTCCGCGGGCTTGAAGCTCTGCGTAAAGTTGGCCCACGCCCAGCTCCCAGGAGAACTGACAATCGTGGAGTTGATTTGGGAAAAAGGCCCAGACTGCGACGTAGAAGCCAATATGCTTACATTCAAGTTGTGGAAGCCGCTGTACACCTCTACGGAAAAGTTTTTCGTGAAGCCCCAGCCCATGCTCTGGTTCGTGACATTCAAGTTGCGCAGCTGCGGCGTGTCCGTGCAGACGAGGTTTACGGTGTACAGCTGGCTGGAATAATTGCCCCAAATGGAGCCGTTGGAATAGTTGGAGCGGAAGGCGACGTTGTTGATGGTGGCCAGGGGCGTCTGGAACGTGTAGTTGAAGAACCACGATCCGTACGTGCCGTTCGAGTAGATTTGGTACGTAGAGTTGGCGCCCCACCCGATTTGCGTGCTGCTTCCCGAATTGTTTATTGGAGTGAAGTTGCCGGGGAAAACTTGGGAAGGCTTCGTTTCGTTGAGCCACGCGTTCGTAATGTTCTGCCGACCTTTATTGAAGAGCTCGTTGGAAATGTTGTAGAGCCCGCAAGAAAACGTGGAAGGCAGGCCGGAAACCCACGCGCTCTGGGTTGAGTTGTAGTATCGCCGCCTCGTCTCCAAATAAGGGCCTACCACTTCAATCGCGAATTGCTGGTCGCTTTCCCTGTATTCCTCAGGATATTGGTCGAAGGAAGAACCCGTGCTGAAGACTTTCAGCCTTCTTCCTCCAGGCATGAAATCAGGTGAAGAACTCGTGTTCATGAAGAACGCCCACGTGTAGTTCGAGCCCGTGGCTTCGATGAGCTCCCCGAAGGGGAAGAACCGCGCCGTCCAGCCCTCGTACTCGGAACCAAACGGGTGGCCTGCTAAAGGCGAGGCAAACGTGAAGTTGACCGGCTTGGAGAAACCGGGGCCGAGTTCCATGTAGGGCATGTTGTTGCGGATGCGGTTGTCTCCTCCAGTTACGCCCATGCGGTTGCGCGTGTTGACGTGGATGCGAATGGGCGTCTGGTTGTGTCCTACGGTGACGTTGCCCCACCCCGTCGTGTTGTCCGCGGAAATGGCGGTAATGGGTTGGTTCTGATCCGCCACGTATTGGTCGATGGTGCGGCTTGCTTCCACGGCTTGCGCGCCGTTGTCCCACGACACCGTCTGGATGAACGTGTTGCTGCCTGGGTTTTCGTCTTGCGCGTCATACTGGATCATGGCGCTCCAGCACTGCGAGGGCTGGAGGTCCACGCTGTTCCACTCGATTCTTCCTTGCACGACGTTGGTGGTGTTCGGGTAGGCGCGCGGCAGCGAATCCGACCTGCAGAAATACGAGCCAGGACAGTCTTCCGAAATGGTGGCGTTGATGGGGCGATTGCCAAAGTTGCAGACGGCGATCGTCCTGTTGAGGAATTCGTCGGCGCCGTTCTGCGTGTCACTGACTTGATCCGCTAACGAGTTGTAGATGACGACATAGCTGGAATAGAACGTGAAGCTTTTCGTGAAGACGCGGAAGTTGCTTCCGGCGCCCCACGAAATGTTGACTTGCGCCGTGTAAGTAGGGTTCACATCCGCATCGTCTGGAACGTGCACCCTCCAGCGCAGCACGCTCTCGTTGAACGTCAGGCCGGCACCGAACGTCGAGGCGGCAAAGTCCCGGCTTTGCGTCGCGTTCTCTTCCGTAAACCAGTTCATTTCCGTGCTGCCCTGCAGGATTTTCAACGTGACGTTGACGCCGTTGTACGCAGTAGCTTCATAGTTGAAGAGCGGCACCGTAATGTAGTTCGTGGCTCCTGCAATCATCTTGTCCTTCGTGCCGTCGGGAGCCATGACGCGCATGTCGCGGTTTGCCAGCGAAACGTTTGTGCAGTTGATTACAGTGACGGCGAGCCGGTTGCTCTGGTATACGACTTGGCCGTTCATGGTGCTCAGGAAGCCGCGAAGCGTATAGCTGCCAGTAGTGTTGCTGTAAATGGAAAAGTTGGTGAGGTTCCATCCTGTTTGGGGTGAAACGCCGTCGCTTTCTGGGAAGGTGACGTTGACGTGCCTGGCAGTGTCCCCGCCCCAAAGGTCCCACTGCAGGTTCGGAAGGTTCGTGAACACGGCTCCCGTGGCGCTTTGCATCGTGATGTTTTCTCCCGTCGTCGTGACCGAGTGCAAGTTCGTGAAGCGCTGCGTAAGATTGTAGTTTTGGTTTGCACACAACACCGTCGGTTCCCACGGGTAAGGGTTGGCGCCTGCTGCCGTCGTGTTCAAGTAGATGTAGAACTCGTGCGTCGAGGCATTGTCATCCAGCGCAATCGTCCACGCCCTTCCCTCGGAAGCGTTCTGTCCCTCGAATTCCACGACAGCCGGACCAACGGAATAGAGCTGCGGGGAAAGGA
>SBBD01000065.1 GCA_005239845.1 archaeon
TGCGTACGGTTTCATGTTATGATATTAAGCGATTGTTGATACTTTTAGTGCCCTTTAGGGTAAGTCCTTTATAAAATTGTTTCGGACTATAACCAAAATATGGCGCAAAAACCTAGGAAGGAAAGAAGGCGAGAGGAACGGGCGCGCTTAAAGGGCATGGGGACAACGAAATATAGGCGCCCGATCACGCTAAAAAAAATTGCCACTTACGCAATAGCCCCAATTGTCCTGGGTGGCCTCTTGGTAGCTGGCATTAGGGGGTACCGAGCACACCGGATTGACAATACTCGAGTTGAGGCTAGGCAACCACCCTCTGCTCCTTACAACGAGGGGCGAACTGTTAGCAACCCCACAACAAAAAGTACAGGCTTATTGCCCGAGGATACTGTGCATACCCTAACTGGGACTTTTCAATCACGATATTATAGGACTCCGAGAGTAGGGATGGTTTTCGAGGAACCGCGGAATTATTGCATGACTTGCCATTCAATGACCGAAATATCCTCAACTGAAGCCACTAGATTATTTATCTTTTTTGAAAGGATTAAAGCTCAACATGAGGTTCATTCGAACATCAAGGACGCGTTAGTAACTTTTACCCCTAGAAAGACCAATTTAGGCGGGCACCTGCTCGATACGTTGGGCACGGCAAGCTATCAAACAGGTGAGGTTAAATTGGGTCTATCAGCAGCTGCTCATCCGTTCTTAAGGGAATTCATGTTACCCCATGAAATATTCCATTTTTCCGCGCAACAGCCCGATCATTTAGTCAAAGAGCTTTGGGCAAACATATCCCCCCTGTGGATTCAACCTGAATTATTTGGGAAAATAGGCACCGAAAAAACCGCATCGGCCCTAGTTACCAATAACGGCTATTTCCTTAATTTTTTCAATCGGGCCGCCATCCTATCGGGTAAAGCAAGAACTGTCAACCCCTATAATTTTGGGAAAACCGGGGTGAGCATCGATTTCCATAGAGGAAATGTCGAATATATTGATGGGCTGCGATCTAGTGACATAAAACAGGCAAGCGAAGTATACAAGCGGGCATTCAGGGAATATTCCCGTAATTCAATTTATTGGGAGAGTGTACTATCCTATTTACCGGACCAAAATGTAATACCCGATGTGTTTGTAGCGCGGGAGCTCTACGCGAAATCCAACCCAGAATTCCTGAATGAGCGCAACAACCAGGCGGAAATTGAAGAAAACAGGAATTTAATCCTGCAAAGCATAAAGGAAATCGGGCGAAACCAGCAGCTTCGTCGTGAATTACAACAAGGCATAGAGTCATACGCTCCCAGAATCTATTGGGATTTGAAACTGACCTTTTTCCAAAAATACGGGCAAAAACTTCCCGCTAGAGCCGTAGAGATGAAATACTTGGCTGCGTTGCATTCGATCTTTATTGACGAAAGAGGGAATATAAATTACGCACAGACCGCAACAGCCGACCTTCTAACAAAAATTGCCGAAGTAAAAGTTGAGGTGACTGATTCCGCCCTAGCAGTTGCAAAGCGATTAGTACGTGAGGTCCAGAGGCTGGAAAATGCAGGAAAGCTCGATTCCAACCTAGCATCTGCAAAATTAAACGCTCTTCGGGCAAGGATTGAGGTCATCGAAAATAGGAGAAAAGATCTATTAGAGCGAATCAATGGTAATCGCTTTATTCAGGTAGATGGATTTAGATAGGCAAATAAAATGTAACGGCTTGGTTTAGGCTTCCTTACTAAACGAACCTTTCAAAATACTTTTTGACTTTCGAGCTCTTGTGCTTTCGTACCTTGAAGGGCTTCGTGCGCACGATTTTTTTCACACGCACGCCGATTTCTGCAAGTTCCCTTCTCAATTCGCCTACTTGTTTGGGTTGGTCGTATCCTAGAACGATGACGTCCGGCCTTTCCCACTTGATCGGCAAAAGCGTGTTGTTTTTGTCCCCTAAAATGGCTTTGTCCACGAACTTGAGGCTGGCCACCAGCTGGCGTCGTTCCTGTTGATTGAAATACGGCTCATGCCCTTTGACTTTTTCTAAGACGCGGTCGGTAGCCACGACAACGACCAACTCGTCTCCTTGCTTTCTAGCCTGCCTCAGGAAACTCAGGTGCCCCGCATGAAGCACGTCAAAGCCCCCGAAGGCCATGACCTTGGTGCGTTTAGGCATCATCAAAAGACCCATGTTAACTCTTTTTTGCTTCACAACCTGCGCGGAAGACGTGGGGCGTGCTGGGCCGCGTTTCCTTTTCTCAGGGGCCTTGGAAGCCGCAGGCCCTGCACTCGTAGACGTTCACGTTTTCCCGGCATGATTTGCAGCGCACGATTCTCGTGCCGCCGCACTTGGGGCAATCGAATTCCGAATAATCGTCCGTCTTTCTTCCGCAGGAACTGCACGCTTTAGCATTCGCCATAGTGTTTTCTCCTCTTTCTTGAAGTATTAAGCTGTATTGCTTTCCGTAAATAGGCCAGCCAATCCGCTCTTTCTTCTTTTTCCATCCACTCCTTTAAATTCCTTGTCTCTGCGCCAAATCCGCCCGGCATGCCTCTATCCTCCTCTGCATTTACTTTATAATCCTTATTTGTTTCACCTTTTAGTTTTCTAGGGCCCGTAGTATAACTTGGACAGAACGGAAGCTTGCGGAGCTTTTGATCCGGGTTCAAACAACGCCGCACGCCCCAATTGCATGGCAAGATGAAAGGGCGCGCTTGAGACTCCCGGCGGGCCCGCTTCCTTCTTTTTCCACTGGAAATCTAGCTACATCTTCTTAAAATACTCCCTTTTTCTTCCTTTTAGCATGGAACTCGAGTTTTCGCGAAAAAAAATCGTTCTTAATCGCGAGGAATTCGCCATCGACCGTTTTGCACGCAAGTTCGCCGCCCATTTGGAGAAACTGAAAATGAGCTACGTTTTCGTTTCAGGCTATATCGCCATTGCCTTTGGCAGGAGCCGGAACACGGAGGACGTGGACTTGATTGTGGAGAAAGTGCCGTTTCCAAAGTTCGAGAAACTCTGGCATTCGCTTTCCCTAGAGTTCGAGTGCATCAACGCGCCTTCCTCCAAGGCCGCTTACGAGGAGTACCTGCTCAACGGCAGCGCCATCCGCTTCGCTCTCAAGGGGCAGTTCATCCCCAACGTCGAGTTCAAGTTTCCCAAAGGCAGGTGGGATGGTTACGCTTTGGAAAACCGCGTGAGGCTGGTGCTCAACGGCAAGCCGCTTTTCATTTCGCCTTTGGAACTCCAGATTGCTTTCAAGGGCTATCTCGGCTCTGAAAAAGATTTGGAGGACGCAAGGTTCTTATACCGCCTATTCGTAACGCATATTGATAGGCCTAGGCTATTTGAATTCATGTACGCGTTGCGGGTCGAAACCGAAAACGCGGAATTCATAACAGGGAAGTTGAAATGAAGCGTTCCAGCCAAAGAGCATTGGACGAGGCCAAAAAGCGCAATTTCATCGAGCGCCTCAAGTTCATCGACTCCTATGCGGATTGGATAAAGAAGACTCCCAACAAGGTCTGGAGCAAGCAGCTTGCCAAAATGCTGGATGGGTAAAAGTTCCAGCTGTTAGCCGGCGGGCTACTGTCTTATTTTACAGGATTTTAGCCGTGCCGTAGAGCCTCCAGCGGTTGTTGGCCCTCCGCATCACGGCCATCTGTTCTCCCGCGTTCGCACACACGGGCTTTTTCAGCTTCAGCAAAAAGGACTTCTTCTTCTTCTTTTCCGTGATGAACCCCACCGTCGTGTTCGTCCCAATCCCCAATACGAGGGGCTCGTTGATTCCCGGCCCCGTGTTAAACACTTCCAGCACGCGTTTGAGAGGACTGATTTCGATTTGAACTTCGTTGAGGACGGGCGGAAGCGTATTCACGGGCCCCAACAGGTTTCCCACCAACGCATCCGCATGCGTCAAGGCAGGATCCAAGGAAGTGGCTACGCCCACGAGTCCTCCGGGCCTTGCTTCCTTCAAGTCCTCGCTTCCTGCGTTCAAGGAAACGATCGTGGTCAAGAGCCTTTCATATTCTTCGCGCTCTTTCCTTTTTTTCAAGACTCCGGGAACGATTTCTATTTTTTCCCCGACTTTCAGCATTCCGGAGACGATGGAGCCTCCCACGACGCCGCCCACGAGCTTTTTGACGTCCGTGCCGGGCTTGTTGACGTCAAAGCTCCGGGCCACGAGCATCCGAGGCGTTTCTGTAGTAGGGCGTTGGGGCGTGGGAATGGTTTCCTCGATGGCCTGCAGCAACGCGTGCAGACTTTGGGGGGCATGCACGGCCGTCGGGATCACGGGCGCGTCCTCGAAGCGCGTGCCTTTCAGGAACTCGCGGATTTCCTTGTAATGTTCCAGCGCTTTCTCTTTCGTCACCAAATCAATCTTCGTCTGCACGATGACGGCGTGTTTTATTCCCGAAGCTTCCAAGACGGCCAGGTGCTCGTTGGTCTGCGGCATGGGGCATTTCTCGTTCGCTGCAATCGTGAAAAGCGCCCCGTCCATGATGCTGCTTGCCGCAATGACGGTGGCCATCAGCGTTTCATGTCCGGGAGCGTCGACAAACGAAATCTTGCGGACTTCTTCCGTCCTGCTCTTGCAGTACACGCACTCCGTCTTCGTGGTGTACTTGTCGGGTTCCTTGCATTGGGGGCATTTCCGTACCGTGGCGTCCGCGTACCCGAGCTTGATCGTGATGCCGCGCTTGACTTCCTCGCTGTGCGTGTCCGTCCATTTTCCTGTCAGGGACTGGACTAGCGTGGTCTTTCCGTGGTCCACGTGTCCCATGGTGCCGATGTTGACGACGGCTTGCGACATGGTTTGGCTCGTCCCCGCTCTTATCCCTCGAATGCAGGAGAAACAGACGCAGATCTATACTAGTTCCCCAATCTTTAAAAGCGAGGAGGGTGCCTGCCAAAACTCAAAAGGCCTGCACGACCCTCAACACGCGGGCGAATTCTGCGTCCTTGTTTTCGTTCCACCATTCCAACGCTTGTTGGGTAGACAGCTGCGGCTGCAAAACGAAAGCCAATTCCCCTTTCGCCGTAAAGCAGGCAATGGCTTCCCCAGCCTCGATTCCTTCTTCCATTTGCAGCACGTCCGAAATCTTGGGGGGAACGCCGCTGCTTGTCTTCTTCAGCGCGTCATCCGATACGACAATTTTTTTCATGAGTTTCGAAGCCGGTTCCTCCACAGGGACAATGGTCTTGCGGAGGTGCTCTTCCCTTCCTTTTTTCTTCCACAGCCAGTAATAGTCGCTGAGTTGCTGCAACGTGACGGCCTGGTCTTCCGAGAGTCCCGACGCGTACGTCCTCCGCAACTCCCTCATTTCACTCGCGACTCCCAGCACTTCGCCCACATCCCTCACGAGGTTGCGGAGGTACGTTCCGGCTTCGCATTCGCACGCAAACAAGACGTTTTTTCCCTCTATTTCCAGCACGTTCAACGCGTAAACGGTCCTCGTCCTCAGGCGTTTTTTTACGGCGCTGGCCTCGGGCGGCGTCTGGTAAATGGTTCCCCGGAAGTGCGCGAAGGCTTCCTTCAACTCTTCCTGGCTGGCGGCTTGCTGCAACCGCATCAGACAAACGTAGGACTTGGGGGAGCGCGCGAAGTAGCCGGAAAGCTTCCTTGCCTCGTTCAGCAGTACCACCAATACGCCGGAGACGTTTTGGTCCAAGGTGCCCGTGTGCCCCGTGCGCTGGAGCTGCAGCATCCTTCTCACGAAGGCGGACACTTCGTGCGAGGAAGGGCCGGCGGGCTTGTCAATGCATACGACCCCGTAGCGGAGTTGCTCTTCCAGGGAACGCTCTTCCGGCCTTTTTCCAAGCCGTCCCTGTTCTTCTCGAAGGATGTGCATGCGAGACACAATCGGGATTAGGGGAGCGGTTCCAAGTGCAGGACGTTGCAGCGCTTCACCTTGCCTTTCTCGTCCTTGACTTCCACGAAATTAGCGTCCAGGATTTTTACGACTTCCACGGTCTTTCCGGCTTTCCTTCCGCGGACCTTGACGCACTTTCCCCCCACTTCAATGGCGGCCATAAAAGAACACCTTTTCTGCTACTATATTTTTTTACGCTACGGGCCTCCCCCTTGGTTGTCTCTTACTCCCTTTATTTTTTTACTTGGAATCTTTTTCTTGGCTTTCGGCTACTCCTTTGCATGATATAGGTACCCGTTTTTCATTTTCTTCCGAGTTTTTTGGCGATGGTGTCGAGGATGCGCTGCGGATACTTCGCGCTGGGGGGTTTCCTTCGCTCCAGCACGCGCGTGGCGTTCACGATGAGTTCCATGACTTCCTTGGCGTGGAAACGCTGCGTGTTGATGGTCAAGTCGATTTCGTCGTGGTCCAAAATGTTGATGTCGTACAGTTTCTTGTACTGGGCAATGTCGTACTCGTCCCGCGTCTTGGTTTCCACGAGCACTTCGTAGTAATCCCTCGCCTCTCGCTCGGCAATGCGCGCCGCCCTTTCCCTCAGCGGAGCCTCAAGCCACACCTTCAGGTCCGCGTGCACGAGCCAGCACGCCAGCCTGCTTCCCATGATCGTGTTGTCCTGCGAGACCACGAGGTCGATCTGCTTGCGGTCCAACAGGTAATCATAGCTCGGGTCGTCCTTGCGCTTTTCCAGGATGTCCTCGAATTTGAGGTTCATGTCCTGCGCGAGGTTGCGGAAGGTGTAGTTGACGACCTTCAGGTTCAAGGCCTGGGCCACGTTGTTGCACGCCGTCGTGTTCCCGCAGCCGGAAAGCCCTGAAATCGCGATACGCATAGCGGCTCATCCTCGGATTCTTTCCAAATATTTCAAGTGGGTCAAGTCGACTTCTTCTTTCTGCAAGACCCCGCTTTGCAGGCGAATCCTTTCCTTTAACAAGTCCTCCACGCACTGGTGGCACAAGACGCCTCCAAAGAGGCGTTCCGGCCTCTTCTGGGTCTTGGCGAGCTTGCGCATTTCCGCTGGCGATCTCCGCGGCACGGCCTGCAGTTTTCTCCCGCATAAGGCGCAGTGCGCGGCCTGCGGCTTTCCAGGCCGGTAGAAAAA
>SBBD01000131.1 GCA_005239845.1 archaeon
AACCTCTTTCACCCTGCACCCGTGCAATTCGTGGTGAAGGAGGAGGACGGCAGGAAGAGCGTGGACGTCGTCGTGCACGCGAGGGACCGGGGCACGGCCATCGGAAGGAGCGGGGAAAAAATCAAGCGAGCGAAACTGCTCGCGAAACGGTATTACGGGTACGAGGACGTCCGCATCGTGGTGCGAGGATAAGACGACAAGGGCCGTAGGGAACGGAAAACGGCATTCGGGCAAGAGGAGGGGGTGCAAACGCTCAAAAGGTGAAACGCATGGGCATGGGAGAATTCGCTGGAAGAAGCTTGAAACAGCACCGGAAAAAGGCGCGCTGGCTGCGCAAGAAGTGGAAGCGCAAAGCCCTTGGATTGAAGGAAAAATACGATCCTCTGGAGGGAGCGCCCCTGGCGAAAGGCATCGTGTTGAAGAAGGAGGGCAAGGAACAGAAACAGCCCCACTCGGGCATCATCAAGACCGTGAAAGTGCAGCTCATCAAGAACGGGAAGAAAGTCGGCGCGCACGCGCCGCGGGACAAGGCCATCAACTTCATTGAGGAGCACGACGAGGTCACCATCGCGGGGCTTGGGGGTTCTCAGCGAGGGCAGATGGGCAGCATTCCCGGCATCCGCTACAAGGTCGTCGCCGTAAACGGCGTGGACTTGGACGAGCTGAGGACCGGCAGGAAAGAGAAGCCGAAAAGGTAAAAAAATAATTAAAAGGAAGGGGAGAGGCGACCCGAGTGGGGAAACGGAGTTTCCCCGAGGGGTCGAAGGAAAGAGAAGCCCAAGAGGTAATCGAGTATGGACATCAAGCTGTTCGACCAGTATGATTACAACGACCTTTCTTGGAAAGAAAGCTCGACCAAAGAAGAGGCGAAATAAATGGACATCAAACTCTTCGACAGATACGATTATAATGTCCAGGTGCGGGACGTGAGCCTCGCCAAGTTCATCAGTTTGAGGCCCTTGCAGTACCCCCACACCTTCGCCAAGCACGGCAACCAACAGTTCGCGAAAAGCAAGGTCAACCTCGTGGAACGGCTCGTGAACAAGCTCATGCGCGGGGGCACGGGAGAAAAGCTGGGAGGCAAGATCATCCGCACGCACGGCAAGCTGCAGGGCAAGAAGACGAAAGTCATCCGGACCGTGCAGCGCGCGCTCGAAATCGTGCAGCAGCGCACGAAACAAAATCCCTTGCAAGTCCTCATCAACGCCGTGGAAAACTCGGCTCCACGGGAAGACATCACGCGCGTGCGCTTCGGAGGCATTTCCTACCAGCTTGCCGTCGACATCTCGCCGCAGAGACGACTGGACCTCGCCCTCCGCAACATGGCACTCGCGGCCATCATGAGCTCGTTCGACAAGCCCTTGACGCTAGAAGAAGCCGTGGCGAACGAAATCGTGCTTGCAGCAACAAATGACCCGAACTCGTACTCCATCAAGCGCAAGAACGAGATCGAGCGCATCGCGCGAAGCGCAAGATAGCAAAACGGCAACGCCAACAAACCTTCCCTTAAAAAAAAAGCCTGCGAGTACAAAGTAGGCTGCAGAATCTTTTTCGGAAAGCGGCTGGAAAGAACACGTTTTATATAGTCTCTAGTGGATAGCATGCTGGGGTGGTTCGTGTGGTCGTCGAATGGATCGGATTCCTCGTCGTGGTCTTTGCCTTCGTGTTCAGCGGCATCCGCACGCTCTATGAATACGAAAGGGGCGTCGTATTCACGCTGGGAAGGTACAGCAGCGTGCGCGACCCCGGCCTCACGTGGATCATTCCCATCGTGCAGAGCATGCGCGTGGTGGACATGCGCATCAAGACGGCGGACGTGCCTCGCCAGGAAGTCATGACGAAGGACAACATTCCCGTGCTCGCCAACACCGTCGTGTACTTCCGCGTCGACCGGCCCGCGGACGCCATCATCAAGATCGAGGACTACGAGTTCGCGGTCAGGCAGTTCACGCAAGCCGCCTTGAGGGACGTCGTGGGGAACGCGGAACTCGACTTTGTTCTCACGGAGCGCGAGAAGATCGCGGGAAGCATCAAGAAAATCGTGGACGCGGAGACTTCCGCTTGGGGCGTGGACATCGAGTCCATCAAAATACAGGAAATCGAATTGCCGGCGGAAATGAAGCGCGCCATGGCGAAACAGGCGGAAGCGGAACGCGAGAAAAGGGCAGTCATCATTGCCGCGGAAGGGGAGCTTACGGCGTCCGAGAACCTGAGGAAGGCGGGAGAGAACCTGCTGAAGAGCCCTGCCGCCCTCCAGCTCAGGGTGTTGCAGACCATCCGCGACATTGCCTCCGACCCTTCCGAGAAAATCGTGCTGTTCATGCCCTCGGACGTGAACGAACTCGTCAAGAAAGTGACGGGCAAGTAGGCAGGAAACATGAGCCAACTCGCGGCGTGGGCCAGGAGCAGAGGCTTCCACAAGGAAAGCCTGTTCACGCGCATGCTGGCTCCCCGGCAGGAACGGGAACGCTTGCAGCACAAGACCCGCTACTTGCAGATCGCGTTCAACGGGAGCTGGGAAACGGCGGCCCGCATCGCCTCCTCGCTTCCCCGAAATCCGCGCATCCTCGTGGAAGCAGGAACTCCTTTCATCAAGCGTTATGGCAACGAGGGCATCCGCATGCTTTCTTCCGCATGGGGAGGAAAAGTGGTTGCGGACTTGAAGACCATGGACGGAGCAGTAGAGGAGGTGAGGCAGGCCAGGCAAGTGGGCGCAACGGCCGCCACCGTCTTGGGAAGCGCGACGCACGAAACCATCAACTTGTTCATCGAGACGTGCGAGAGCGTGGGCATGGACTCCATGGTGGACATGATCGGCGTGGAAGAGCCGCTGCGGATGCTCCGGAACCTCAAGCGTCCCCCCAGCGTCGTGATTCTGCACAAGGGAAGGGATGAGGAGCGCACGCGGGGCAAGGTCATCCAGTACAAGCACGTCAACAAGATCCGGAGCAAGTTCAACGTCCTCATTTCTGCCGCGGGAGGCGTGGACTTGAGGGAAGCGCGGAGCGCGATTTTCAACGGGGCGGACATCGTGGTCGTGAACGTGGTGGATCCAGACGACCCGTGGACCGGCATTCGCTCCAACGAGGACGTGAACGCGATCGCGCAAAAGTTTTTGGAAACCATCGAATAAAAAACAAGAACAAAAAAAGTTCATCCGGCTTGCGCCCTCACTACGTACCTTCCTCTTTTCTCTATTTCCTTAAGACGAACAAGCACCTTCTTTGCTTTCCTGTTTTTTTCCGCGTAGCCTTTCCAGAACGCGTTGAACTGTTTTTCCGAAACCGATTTCTTGAACAGCAGCACGTCCGTGGCCTGTTCCTCGAGGCTGGAGGAGAACGACCCCAAGCCGAAGTCGATGAAGACCACTTTTTTTGCTGGGGTCACCAAAATGTTCGAGGGCGTAAAATCGCCGTGAATGATGCCTGCCAGATGGAGGGAAGCCAACCGTTTCCCGACCTCTTGCAGCAACGCCTTGGGCAATGGATGGTTTCGCAGGTATTCCCTCAACCCCGTGCCTTCCACGTTCTCGAGGAACAGCTCCTTCTTCAGGAGGTCAGCGTGCAGCACGAGGGGACAACGCACTCCCGCCAGCTTGGCCGCATGCAGCAGTTTGGCCTCTTGCCGCGTCCTGCTTTCCCGCAGCTTCACATCCAATTCATGAATGCGATACCTTTTCCGTACTCGGCGCTTGCACAAGGCCTTGCGTCCAAACACCGTAGCTTCAAACAATTCTGCTTCGGCTCCCTTGGCTATAATTTGCATAAATGCATCCGCTGCTTTTCAGATATCCAATACGATTTGTATTCTCCAATAGCCCGTTCCCGTTTGTTCTACGACAGTCCGGTGGTGCGTCACGGCCTTCACGTGCGTGTTCCCCTTCTCCTCCGAGTACGGTTCTCCATAGGCTACGCCCGCTACCTGAAACCCCTTTTCCGTCTTGCGGAATTCCTTTACCTTGAGTTTTTTGAAGAACACTTCGGAAGCGTCGCTTTCTGTCAGCAAGTCCGACAACACGAAATTCGCGAGTTCCTCGAGCGTGGCGGCCTCTTCCCTCACCTCGAACGATTCCGTAGCTTCCAGCTTTTCCGTATAGGCGATGGTTTCGAACAAGGCTTCCGCCGCGTTCTCGAGGGCCTCCTCGTACGTCGTACCGAACGCTTCGAACAGGACGTCGGCCGTGTGGTCCAAGAAACGGTATTTTTCCATTGCAAACACGCTCGTTCAGGCAACTAGAAGCCAGAAAACGTATATATAATTAAAGGAGGGGCGTCTTCCAGCCATTCGAGTAAAGGGGTATTTTCGCTCATGTCGGCAAAAGGCGCGCTCTACGAGAGGCAACTCAAGAAGATGCTGGAAGCCAGGGGCTTTTACGTCGTACGGGCGGCGGGAAGCGGCGCGGACTCCACGGCGCCCGACTTGCTTGCCCTTTCCACGACGAAAAGGATGGCGCTGGAGTGCAAAGCTTGGAATTCGGGCTATCTATGGATTGAGAAGTGGAAGATGGAAGGCATGAAAGCGTTCGAACAGAAAACCAACGTCCCGTATTACGTCGCGTGGAAAGTGGCACGGGAAGCGTGGCGCTTTTTCCCGCTCGCGGCCTTGCGGGAGACGGAGAAGGCGTTCGTGCTGGAGGAAAAGGACTTGCACGCGGGAATGGCGTTGGAAGAAATTTTAAAATAAAAATAAACCGTATTCTCCCCCGTCGCGCCGAATCAGTGGATGTACGTCAAGGTTTCCTTCTTCATGGTCTCGTCGGGCGCGAACGCGCGCTGCTCTTCCTTTCTCGCCTGCTCCTCGATCTTTCGGAGCATGCCCTGCGCCTTCCTTGCCTTTCCATCCAGCTTCTTCATGTCGATGTTCTCCTGCAGCATCTTGGAAATGATGCCCAGGAGGGTCGAGGCGCCCTTGGCATCCACGGCCTGTCCCGGAGTTTCCACGAGCAGGCACGTGCCCTGCATGGAGTACAGCTTTGCCACCGCCGGCATGAGGCCGGCCATGCCCACGATGGGAATCACGGCGTCGTTCTGTTTTGCGCCGAGCTTGATGAAGTGTTGCAAGTACGACTTCGAGGTGGCCGCGCAGTAGACGTCCGGGGTTGCTTTCGTCTGGTTCAAGGCGTAGCCGGCCATGGCCACGACTTCCGAACCCCCCATGCCCTGAAAGAACTCCAGGATTTTGGCGGTGACTTCGTACTGGCCTTCCACGGTCAAGGGCTGCACGTCGCCCTTCAAGATCACGACGTCCCGCTGCTTGAAGCGCTTGTAAAAGAAGCGCATGGAGAAGGGGCGCAGGGCGCCGTTCCTCAACGCGATGACTTGGTTCGGGAAATTCGGGGAATAGAGCGTGGCGAAGTGTTCCGCCTTCGTCTGCTTGATCATGTGGTCGGCGGCCAGCTTGCTCACGAAGCCCACGCCCGGCAAGCCCACCAGCAGCACCGGGTTTTTGGCCTTGATTTTTTTCTTCAGGCGGATCATGCTCTCCAGGAAACGGGGATTCATAACTCAGATTCAACCCAATAAACGAATAGTATGGCAGGACGAGGAATAAAAAACTATGTTTATGGTTCAACAAAGTCCGAATACAAGGCTTTTCTTCGGTACTCGCGGAAAGGGTCTTCTTTCGAGTATTTGGGAGGGTGGGCGGAGGACGTGGGAGTATGGCAGCGGGGGCAAGCCGTCTTCAGCGTATAGGTGTTGCAGGCGTTGCAGCGCTTCAAGGCTTTCATGGGTTCACGTTCGGTAATGAAGATCCGTTTCAAGCATTCATTGGACGTTCATTCAAGGGTTGCCAAATGGTTCGTTCATGGAAGGAACCGTTTATGCTTTCACTTTCTGCAAGGAAAACTCGACTTTCGGCTCCTTCTCCAGCAAGGCCTGCAGGTTGGAAAGCGTCTTTTCGGCGCTCTTGTAGTCCTTGTTCTCCACGTCCACATAATAACGGGGGGCGCCCAAGTAGCGCACCAAAACGCCGGGAGTTCCCGCGACCTTGACGAGGGCGTCCTTGACGTATTCGATGCCGTTCCCGTCGAAGGACTGCAGCGTAAGATGGGCGCGCACGTGGACGCGCTTTTCCTTGATTTCCGAATCCGCCACTTCCTTCAACGCCTTCATCCAGGCGGGGGGAAGCTTCGTTTTCACCGTGCCGGCCTTGAACGCCTCGAAGGCCGGATACAAATCGCCGAATTCCTCGATTAAAGGCTGGCCGGCTTCCTTCAAGGCCTCCGGAAGGTTTTTCTTCAGCTTCAAGGCCGCCCTTTCCAGCAATTTTTCAGCACGCTGCCCCAACTGGTAGCTTTCGAGCTTGCGCTTGCGGTCGTTATCGCTCACGCGCTTCAAGCTGACGTCCACCTGCCGCTTCTCGTGGTCTACCCTTGAAATCATGACCACGACTTTCTGGCCTTCTCGCACGTATTCGCGGATGTTTTTTACCCAGCCCGTGCTCACTTCCGAAATGTGCAGGAACGCCTCCATCTTGCCGTACTCGTCGATGGAGCAGAAGGCGCCGTAGGGCATGATCTTCGTGACCGTGGCGATGACGAACTCTCCGATTTCGGGGTACGAAGGCATTTAGCTCAACACTTCCACGATGCGGCAGTAGATGCGCGCCCTTCCCCCGCGGGGCTTCAAGAGCGGCTTTTTGCACTTCCTGCAATTCACGGCTCGCTTCGAGTCCCCGAAGACGATGGCGTTCTCCCCGCACTCGCATACCACTTTCAAGAACCGGCTCATGGAATTTTTCAACTCACTCGCGGAGCACTTCCGCCTTCTTCTTCATTCTTCCGCTAATGACCGTCTCGTGCTTTTTCTTGCAGTTCTGGCACTCCAGCATGATCTTGTTTCGGATGCCCTGCTTCTTGACCTTGGCTTTTCCTTTCACTTTCCCGTGATAGCCCGCGAGTTTCCGCTCGTGCTTGCGCGTGCCCCACGCCATGCTCCTCCCTGCCTTGTACTTGCTCGTGCTCACCTTCACGTTGTGGGGCTGGTGCTTCCTGCAGTAGGGGCAGTACGTGTGGATGAGTTTGGGGACCTTCATGCCAAAAACCCTCTAGGACTGAAGCTGTGAAAGCAACAGGAAATACACTTGCGCAGACAAGCCTTTTAAGGCTAACCT
>SBBD01000097.1 GCA_005239845.1 archaeon
CCCATGAAAAAGGATGGCAGCGACGCCGCGCGAAACCTCATCCGTGCCGTAAAAAAATCGCGTTTCAAGCCCCACCTCAAACTCCTCCTGACCCACGGAAGCACCATGGCCGGATTGAACATATTGGACGTGGAGGCTCTGTGCGAAAAACTGGGGATGCCGTGGATAGGGGTTTTGAGGAAAAAGCCTTCCGGGACCATCCTGCAAGCCCTAGAAAAGGCGTATTCCAGCCAAAGGTTAATAAGCCGAAAGCGCCTGCTACTAGAAAAAGCGGGAGCGTTTTACGCGGAAGGAAAAATACACTTCCAATTCCACGGAATGACGGAAAAAGAAGCACGAAAACACATTCGAAGCTTTGGAGGCTTTCCCGAACCGTTGCGGTTGGCACATCTTATTGCTTCTGCCGTCGTACGAGGAGAATCTCATGGCCAAGCTTAAAGTCGAACTCGCAGACGTCGTGCTCATGGCAGTGCTTGCCGTCATCGTAGTCGCCTATGCGGCATTTCAAACCCCGTTGCTAGGTCTTTTTGGCCTTTTGGTGTTATTGGCGCTCGTGGGAAGGGACGTGTTCTTCTCCAAAACCAGACAGAAATCGGAAGAGTTCGTCTCGCTGGCCGGAAAGAAACTCCGCGTCACTTGGATCCTCGCCGCGTCTGCCCCCCTTTCCGCGGTCGTCGCCTACTTTTCTACAGACTTGATCCGGCTGCTGGCGGTTCTGCTGTTGGTCTTGAACGGAATTTCGTTGTTCGAAAAGCACTGGAAGCCCCTCCGCCACTTGAGCTCCACGGTCGTGGAAATCGACACCGCGTTTTTTGCCGCGCTCTTCTTCTGGCTCGCGCTCGGATTCGTGCTGAACACCAGCACGCCCATCGATGTTGTGACGAGCTGTTCCATGCTCCCCAACCTCGGGCGGGGAGACCTCATTTTCCTGCAGGGGGGAACCATCGAGGCGCCCGAAGTGCAGCTTTCAAGGCCTATCACTCCCTCCGACTTCGTCAAGGACGCGTGTGCGGTACGGGACAAGTATTCGGGAACGGAACTCCAGACGCTTTGCACGACGGGACTGCTCGTGGACGGAACCCGGCATGCGTTCACAAAAGAAGGGGACATCCTGGTGTACGAACCGCCCCACCAGCCTGCCTTGGGGCTTATCGTGCACCGCGCGGTCTTGAAGCTGAAAAGCGGCGGGCAAACCTATTACCTCACCAAGGGAGACAACAATCCCCTTGCGGACGTGGAAGGCATCACGCGTTCGCTGGCGACCGACAAGGACGTGAAAGGCAGGATGATTTTGCGCGTGCCCTATGTAGGCTATTTAAAGCTGTTTCTCGCCCTACAGTTTGAGGAGCCTGCGGGTTGCAGGAGAATTCTTGCACGAGCATGAACGCGGAGCGCTCCCGCCTTGCACTATACGAAAAAAGGGGGATGAAATGGCCGTCGTTTTTCCGTCCATGCTGGCCGCCGACTTTTCCTGCCTAAAAGACGAGCTGAAACGCGTGGAAGAAGCGGGAGCGCGGGGCGTGCAGCTCGACGTCATGGACCTGCATTTCGTGCCCAACCTCACGTTCGGCCCGCAAGTCATCCGCGACATGCGCAAAGAAACGAAACTCTATTTCGACGTGCACCTGATGATCGAAAACCCCGGAAAATGGGTGTCGGCCTTCGCGCAAGCGGGCGCGGACAACGTCACCTTCCACATCGAGGCCTGCAAGAGCCTGAAGGAGGCCCAAGAAACCATGCAGAAAATAAAATCAGTGGGAAGGCATGCCGGCGTGGCGTTGAAGCCCGCAACCCCCTGGCAGAAAATCAAGCGCCTTCTTCCCTTCTTGGACTATGTCTTGGTGATGACGGTGGAGCCGGGCTTTGGGGGGCAAGCGTTTTTGCACGGCATGCTCCCGAAAATAAGGGAATTGAAGGCGTACTGCGAGAAAAAAAAGCTCAAGCCCCACATTCAAGTAGATGGTGGCATCAACCTGGAGACCGCAACGCTCGCGAAAGCGGCTGGAGCGGACTGCCTGGTGGCGGGAAGCGGACTTTTTAAATTCAAGACCAAGGAAGAGATGGCGGAGGCCCTCCGGCAAATGAGCGCATGAAAAAGCAAGAAAATCGAAACACGAAAACATTCGGTGGCGGAGTGAACAAAACATGAGGTTTTTCGAAAAATACCAAAAAGTCCGCAAGGCGAGAAACAGCGTGCTGTGCGTGGGGTTGGACCCGGTCAGCCTGTTCATGCAGGAGAAAGACGCGGTCCCCCGACCCTATTTTGAAAAAGCGAAGGAGCCCGATGCCTTGTTCCGCTTTTGCTTGGACCTCATCCAAAAAACCAAAAAATACGCCTGCGCCTACAAGGTAAACGCCCAATACGCCCTTCCCTTTTCGCTGGAACAGCTGCAGGCCATCGGAAGGGAGATCGAGGAAGCGGGCGCCCTCGGGATTTTCGACTTGAAACTAAGCGATATTGAGCACAGCAACGCTTCCGCGATGTACTGGATAAAAAAGTCTGGGTTTGACGCGTTCACGTTTTCTCCGTTCGCAGGAAACATCGGGGAATCCGTCGCCCAAGCGCGCAAGGAAGGCCTCGGCATCTTTATCCTCGCGCTCATGAGCAACGCCGGCGCCAAGTACTTCATGAAGGAAAACCTGGTGGAGGGAGTGAAGGGATTCGAGTGGATTATCGGGGAATCCGTGAAGCATCATGCGGATGGATTCGTGGTAGGAGCCACAAATCCTCCGGACCAGCTCCGCATCTGCAGGGAGCTTGCCGGGAACGAGGCCGTGTTCCTGGTGCCCGGAATAGGGAGGCAGGGAGGGGACGCGCCAGCCGCGCTCAAAATTCTCGGGGAAAACGTGCTGGTGAACGTGGGTAGGGACGTCATCTATTCGGAAGACCCCCAAGAAAAAGCAAAAGAGTATCAGCAGCTACTCAACGCATGGGTGGGTAAAACGTAAGGGGGAACGCATGACGGCTGAAATGGAAAACCAAACGACCGTATTAGCCAAATTGAAGGAAGGGCTTCGGAGAGCTCGAATCGGACATACTACAGAGGGGAACTTCGTCCTCATTCCGCTGCAATCCAATGAAAGTGCGCTTAGAAAAATTGGGAAGGAATTCAGAGGAATAACGTGGATTCACGATGCCCTGCAGGCTGTTGAAAAGCAAGTTAGGGAATTGGAGCGGATCCAACCCGATGAAGCAAGCCAGCGGAAGCACCACGTCGAGTTGGTGGACAGCAATGGGAGGTTTATCCACCTCGAGTCCAAGAACGTCGTCATGAATGAGGGAAATGCGATTAGAATAGAAGCGAGAGACATCAGATGGATGCCGAGGTCCTCGTGGTATGGAGCGAGGGATAGCGTTTAAATAAGTTGGGTTGCTTAAGGAATAGCCTGATTTTCCGCGTTGCTTTCACGCTGAATCTAAGGTGTAAGAGCCATGGGATTGCGTCCCGCTAGAACGGTTCGCGTGCTGCAAGGGCAGCCCTGGACCCGCATTTCATCCAAGAAGCCGCGCAAGAGCTACGTCAAGGGAGCGCCGCGCCCTCGCGTGCGGCAGTACAACATGGGCGTCGACCAGTACTACGACGTGCAAGTGGACTTAATCTGCGACGACGACGTGCAGTTGAGGGACAATTCCATGGAAAGCGCTAGGCAAGTGGCCGTCAAGTACCTCGAAAAGCATTTGCCGAACTCCTTCTTTTTCGGCATTTTGAAGTACCCCCATTTCGTCATCCGCGAACACTCGGCCTTGGGAGTGGCAGGCGCCGACCGCATTTCGAAAGGCATGAAGCGCGCCTTCGGAAAACCGAAAGGAAGGCTGGCCCGCATTCACGTGGGAAACACGGTGTTCCGCGTGCGCGTGGCACGGACGGCCGTGCCCACCGTGCTCGAGGCGTTCAAGCGAGCCAAGGTCAAGATGTCGGGAAGCTACCGCGAAAGCGTCAAGGACATCACGGACGACGCGTTCAACCGCTCGAAAATCGGGAAAGTCGTCGTGATGAAGAAGAAGGAGGAAGAGAAGCCCAAGCCCGAAGAAGAGAAGAAGGAAGAAGCTCCTGCCAAGGAAGGCGAAGCGAAGGCAGCGGAAGCGACGGCAGGAAAGGAAGAGAAGGGCGCCGCGGCTGCAGGGGAAAAGAAGGAGGAAAAGAAAGCCGAGAAGAAATAATCTGGAAAGGAGCCTCCACAGGAGTCGGAAAGGAAACGATGCAATACGTGATCCCACATGGGCAAAGTGCTGACACGTCTTAAAGTGTTTCCGAAAGAGGGCGAGGAGTTGGAGGCGTTGCGCGAACGCGTTTCGAAAGTGGAGGGCTGCAACACCTCGAAAATCGAGGACTTTGTTTTCGGGACCAAAATTATCATCGCTTCTTTCATCTGCAACGACGGCGAGAACAAGGACTACGAGGAAATCGTGAAGCAAGTGAAGGGCGTCAGCGAAGTGCAAGTGGAAGAAGTCGGATTGCTCTGATTATTTCACGAGGCACGCCGTTCACGAGAGTAAGCGTCCGCTAAAAGCCTCCGCACGTCCTCGTCCGTGACTTCCCTGAAATCCGCGTAAAACTGTCCCACGGCCTCGAAGTAAGCGGGACGCTCCAAACA